>CAWUOG010000225.1:0-5240 GCA_963923875.1 uncultured Alphaproteobacteria bacterium | reverse complement strand
ATGGGCTTCTGCGACGTGGTGCTGGGCTGGGACAGCAACGACCAGCTCTACGACAACGTCAGCTACACCGGCTGGCACACCGCCTATCCGGATGCCAACGTGCGCATCCTGCCCGAGACCTGCCGCGAGATCGCGACCGAGCCGGGCAACCTGATGTTCCTCTGCGAGTTCGTCGGTGCGGCCGAGGAGCTCTGCCCGCGCGGCGTGCTGCGCCGCGTCCTCGCGCGCGCCAGGAAGCTCGGCTACGAGGTCAAGGTCGGCTTCGAGTACGAGTTCTTCGTGTTCGCCGAGACGCCGTTCACCATCCGCGAGAAGGGTTATAAGAACCTCAAGCCGATCTCTCCCGGTTTCTTCGGCTATTCGGTGCTGCGCAATTCGGTCCTGAGCGACTTCTACAAGGACCTGCTCGCCATGTGCGAGACGATGGACATGGGCATCGAGGGCTTGCACACCGAGACTGGTGCCGGCGTGCTCGAAGCGGCGCTGAGGGTCGACGACGGTCTCCAGGCCGCCGACAAGGCGGCGCTCTTCAGGCTCTTCACCAAGGTGCTGGCGCAGAAGCGCGACTGGCTCGCCACCTTCATGGCCAAATGGTCGAAGGACTGGCCGGGCTGCGGCGGCCACATGCACATGTCGTTGTGGAAGGATGGCAAGCCGGTCTTCTACGACGAAAAAGCGCCGCACAGGATGAGCAAGGTCTTCCGGCAGTTCGTCGCCGGCCAGCAGGCATTGATGCCCGAGTTGCTGGGCATGGTTGCGTCGACGGTGAACGCCTACCGCCGCCTGATCCCGGGTTTCTGGGCGCCGACCGATTCGACCTGGGGCGTCGAGAACCGGACCTGCGCGCTACGCGTCATTCCGGGCTCGGCCAAATCGACCCGTGTCGAATATCGGATCGCCGCTGCCGATGCGAACCCCTATCTGGCGCTGTCGGCGGCGATCGCCTCGGGCCTGTGGGGCATCGAGAACAAGCTCGACCCCGGCAACCCGGTCGCCGGCAACAGCTACGAGAGGAAGCATCCGGCCAAGGCGCAGCTGCCGCGCACCCTGATGGAGGCGGCGGGACGGCTGAAGGCGTCCAAGCCCGCGCGCAGTCTCTTCGGCGACGCCTTCGTCGATCACTATTCTGCAACGCGTGAGTGGGAAGAGCGGGAGTTCC
This sequence comes from uncultured Alphaproteobacteria bacterium, assembly GCA_963923875.1. Lineage (GTDB taxonomy): Bacteria > Pseudomonadota > Alphaproteobacteria > Reyranellales > Reyranellaceae > Reyranella. The sequence continues at coordinate 4,081 of CAWUOG010000225.1, read as the reverse complement.
GCAAGGCCATCACGGACTGGGAACTCGACAGGTACATGGAAATCATCTGATGGCTCTTCCAATGGATCTAAAAGGCAACTGGAACTACCCGACCGCGATCCGCTTCGGCGCCGGTCGCATCCGCGAACTACCCGACGCCTGCAAGGCGATCGGCCTCAAGCGTCCGCTGCTCGTCACCGATCCCGGCCTCGCCAAGCTCAACATGATCTCCGATGCCATGGTCAACCTGCGCAAGGCAGGGATCGACGCGGCACTGTTCAGCGACGTGAAGCCCAACCCGGTCGCGGCCAATGTCGAGGCCGGCATCCGCGTGCTACGGGCGGCGAAGAATGACGGTGTGATCGCCTGGGGCGGCGGCTCGGGACTGGACACTGCCAAGGCGATCGCCTTCATGGCGGGCCAGACGCGGCCGATGTGGGACTTCGAGGATATCGGCGACTGGTGGACGCGCGCCAATCCGGCCGGGATCCTGCCGACCATTGCCGTGCCGACCACCGCCGGCACGGGCTCGGAGACCGGACGCGCTTCGGTGATCACTGACGAGACCACCCACACCAAGAAGGTGATCTTTCATCCGAAGATGATGCCCTCGATCGTCATCGCCGATCCCGAGCTCACGGTCGGCCTGCCAGCCAGGCTGACGGCCGGCACCGGCATGGATGCCTTCATCCACTGCTTCGAGGCCTATTGTGCGCCGGGCTATCACCCATATGCAGAAGGCATCGCGGTCGAAGGCATGCGGCTGGTGAAGGAGAATCTCGCGCGTGCCGTCAAGGATGGCCGGGATATCGAAGCGCGCGGCCACATGCTGGCGGCGTCGCAGATGGGCTCGACCGCCTTCCAGAAGGGGCTGGGCGCCATCCATTCGCTGTCGCATCCGGTGGGCGCGGTGCTCGATACGCATCATGGGCTGACCAACGCCGTCGCCATGCCCTATGTCGTGAAGTTCAATCGCGCGGCGATCGAGGAAAAGGTCGTGCGGCTGGCACGCTGGCTCAATCTTCGCGTGCCGACCTTCGACGGCTTCATGCAGTGGACGCTCGACCTGCGGCGCGAAGTCGGCATCCCGCACACCCTGGCCGAGCTCGGCGTGAAGGCCGAGCATCTCGACAAGTTCTCGGAAATGGCCGCGGTCGATCCGACCGCCGGCGGAAACCCGATCAAGGTCGGCGCCGCGGACATGCGAAAGATGTACGAAGCCGCGGTGGCGGGGCGGCTGTGACGCTTCCCACCCAGGCCAAGGTCGTCATCATCGGCGGCGGCATCATGGGATGCTCGACCGCCTATCACCTGGCGAAGAACGGCTTCAAGGACGTCGTGCTGCTGGAGCAGGGGCGCCTCAGCGGTGGCACGACCTGGCACGCCGCGGGGCTGGTGGGACAGCTGCGCGGCTTCCAGAACCTGACGCGGCTCATTCAGTACAGCACCAGACTCTATGCCGGCCTCGAGGCCGAAACCGGGCTGGCGACCGGCTGGAAGCAGTGCGGCTCGCTTTCGGTCGCCCGCACTGAGGAGCGCATGACCTATCTGCGCCGGTCGGCGGCGACGGCGAACAAGCAGGGCGTCATGTGCGAAGAACTGACGCCGGCCCAGGCGGGTGATAAGTACCCGATCATGCGCACCGACGATCTGGTCGGCGCGGTGTGGCTGCCGGGCGACGGCAAGGCCAATCCGGCGGACATCACCCAGGCGCTGGCCAAGGGCGCGCGCAACAACGGCGTGAGGATCTTCGAGAAGACCCGCGTCACCGGCATCGATGTCGAGGACGGTCCGGCCGGCCGGCGCGTCACCGGCGTCCGCACGGCCGAAGGCGCGATCAAGGCCGAGATCGTGGTGAACTGCGGCGGCCAGTGGGCGCGCCAGGTCGGGCGCATGGTCGGCGTGACCGTGCCGCTCTTCTCCTGCGAGCACATGTACATCGTGACGGAGAAAATGGACGGCGTGCCGCGCGACCTGCCGGTGATGCGCGACCCCGACGGCTACATCTACTTCAAGGAGGAGGTCGGCGGCCTGCTGATGGGCGGTTTCGAGCCCGACGCCAAGCCGTGGAAGGACATCGTTCCCGACGATTTCGAGTTCGGCATGCTGCCGGACGACTGGGATCAGTTCCAGATCCTGATGGACAACGCGCTGATCCGTGTTCCCGCCCTGGAGAAGGCCGGCATCAAGACCTTCATGAACGGCCCCGAATGCTTCACGCCGGACCTGAACTACATTCTCGGCGAAGCGCCCGGGCTGAAGAACTTCTTCGTCGGCGCCGGATTCAATTCGATGGGTATCGCGAGTTCGGGCGGCGCCGGCATGGCGCTGGCCGAATGGATCGTTGCGGGCGAGCCGACGCTCGATCTGTGGCCGGTCGACATCAGGCGATTCGCCAATTTCCACGGCAACGATTCCTGGCTGCGCGCGCGGGTCAGCGAGACGCTCGGCCTGCACTACAAGATGCCGTGGCCGCAGCGCGAGCACGAGAGCGGCCGGCCGTTCCGCCGCTCGCCGCTCTACGATCGCCTGAAGGCGCGCGGTGCCTGGTTCGGCAACAAGATGGGCTGGGACCGGCCGAACTGGTTCGCGGGCATCGGCAAGACCCCTGACATGCAATACGGCTGGGGCCGCGGCGCCTGGTTCGATGCCGTCGCGGCCGAGCACAAGGCGACGCGCGAAGCGGTGACCGTCGTCGACGAGACGTCGTTCGGCAAGTTCCTGATCCAGGGTCGCGATGCCGAAGCGACCCTCCAGAGGCTCTGCGCCAACGACGTCGCGATCCCGATCGGCCGGACGGTCTATACCGGCCTGCTGAACGAGCGTGGCACCTTTGAAAGCGATGTGACGCTGGCCCGACTGGCGCGCGACAAATTCCTGCTGATCACCGGCTCGGCACAGGTGACGCGCGACGCCGACTGGATCGGCCGCAACTCGCCAGAGGGCGCGCATGTCGCGCTGACCGACGTCACCGGGGCGTGGACCGTGCTGTCGCTGATGGGGCCCCACAGCCGCAAGCTGCTGCAGAAGGTCAGTCCGGCCGACTTCACCAACGCCGCATTCCCGTTCGGCACGATCCGCGAGGTCAGCATCGGTTACGCCACCGTGCTCGCCTCGCGCCGCACCTACATGGGCGAACTGGGCTGGGAACTCTACGTGCCGGTCGAGTTCGCCGTCACCGTGTTCGAGACCCTGCATGGCGCCGGCGCCGCCTTCGGGCTGCGCGACATGGGCTACTACGCCATCGAAGGCCTGCGCATCGAGAAGGCCTATCGCGCCTGGGGCCGCGAACTGACGCCCGACGACACACCGTGGCAGGCGGGCCTCGGCTGGGCGGTGAAGCTCGACAAGCCGGGCGGCTTCATCGGCCAGAAGGCGCTGCTCGACGCGAAGGCCAGGCCGCTGACGCGCCGCCTCGTGTCGGTCGTGCTGGACGATGCCGGCCCGCTGCTGTGGGGCGGCGAGGCCATCCTGCGCGACGGCAGGCCGGTGGGCGATCTCACGTCGGCCGCCTATGGGCATACGGTCGGTGCGGCGGTCGGCCTGGGCTACGTCACGCGCGAGGACGGCCAGGCGGTCGACGCGGCGTGGCTCGGCGCGGCGAAGTTCGAGGTCGATCTTGCCGGGACGCGGCTGTCCGCCAGGCTGTCGCTGAAGGCGCTCTACGATTCGAGCGGCGAGCGCATCAAGGGCTGAGCCGTCGTCTTGAGCCGGGTGTCGGCCAGTTCGCCGGCGGCTTCCAGGATCGGATAGGCCACCGACGTCAGGTGGCCGTTGATCCGCTTGAAGTCGCGAATCACGTCCATGTGGATCGAGCTGGTCTCGATCGATTCGGGCCGCCCTTCGCGCAGGCGGGCGAAGTGGCTGTCGGCGGCGCGCGCTTCGGCCTCGCGCATCGCGGTCTTCTCGGCCACCAGTCGCCGCGCCAGGGCGAGATCGCGCGTCGTGAAGACGTTCAGCGCCAGCCGCAGATTCTCCAGAACCCGGGCATGGAATTCCTTGAGCTCGGCCAGGCCTTCGGGCGAGAAGGCATAGCGGTTCTTGATTTTCTTGGCCGCGAGCTCCATCAGGTTCTTGTCGACGATGTCGCCGACATGCTCGA
>CAWUOG010000224.1:0-5288 GCA_963923875.1 uncultured Alphaproteobacteria bacterium | reverse complement strand
CGGAAGATGGAAGTCGCCTACGACGGCGTGCACCGCAAGCTGCAGGACGTTCCGTACGATGGTGTCCATCGCAAGATGGATGTTCCTTACGACGGCGTGCACCGAAAGGTCGAAGTGCCTTACGACGGCGTGCACCGTGAGTTCCACTGCCCCTGACCGACGACGTCTGATATTCAGGGCACGTGGCCTGCCGTCTTTACCTGATCTCGCCTGAGCGCCTGGATCATCCGTCGATCTTCGCCGACGAACTGCGCGGCGCGTTCGACGGCGGCGATGTCGCGGCCTTCCAATTGCGCCTCAAGGACGTCGACGACGACGCGATCGCCCGCGCGGCCGACACGCTGCGTCCGATCTGCCAGCAGCGCGGCGTCGCCTTCATCATGAACGACCGGCCCGACCTCGCCGTGAAGCTCGATTGCGACGGCGTCCATGTCGGGCAGGACGACATGCCCTATGCCGAGGCCCGCCGCATCGTCGGCCCCGACCGCCAGGTCGGCGTAACGTGCAAGGCCTCGCGCCACCTCGCCATGGAGGCCGCCGAGGCCGGCGCCGACTATGTCGCCTTCGGCGCGTTCTTCGCGTCTAACACCAAGACCGTGACCACGCCCGCCAGCCTGGAGATTCTCGAATGGTGGAGCGGGCTGATGGAAGTGCCGTGCGTGGCGATCGGCGGCATCACCGTCGAGAACTGTCGCCCCGTCATCGCCGCTGGCGCCGACTTCCTGGCCGTCGCGGGCGGCGTCTGGAACCACAAGGACGGCCCGAAAGCTGCCGTGGCGACGTTCAACGAGATCTTCTCAGCGAACCGGTAGCCACATCACGTCTTCGATGTGGCTCGCGCCGGTCGCCAGCATGACCAGGCGGTCGAAGCCGAGCGCGATGCCCGAGCATTGCGGCAGGCCATGGTCGAGTGCGGCCAGAAAATCGTCGTCGACCGGCCAGCGCACGCCGTAGAGGCGCTCTTTCTCGTCCATGTCGGCCTGCAGGCGCGCACGCTGGATCGCAGGATCGGTCAGTTCGCCGAAGGCGTTGGCGAGCTCGACACCACAACAATAGAGTTCGAAGCGCTCGGCCACGCGCGGATCGGAGGGCTTGGCGCGGGCGAGCGCCGCCATCGAGATCGGGTACTCGCAGAGAAGGGTAGGCCGGCCCATGCCGAGCCGGGGTTCGATCTTCTCGAACATGATGCGGAAGAAGACGTCGTCCCAGGTGTCGCCGGGATGCATCGCGATACCCGAGGCCTGCGCCAGCTTTTCGGCGTGCCCGATCATTGCGAACAGGTCCACTCCGGCATACCGCCCGAAGGCTTCGACCACAGTGAGCCGCTCCGGCACGGCATTGGGATCGCAAACCTTGTCCTGCCAGCACAATTGCTTGACGCCGGTGAGCCCGAGCAGCGCCGCACAATCCTCCATGATGGTCTCGTAGCGCGCGCCAGCGCGGTACCACTCCAGCATCGTGAACTCGGGATGATGCAGCGCCGAGCCCTCGGCGTTGCGGAACACGCGGGCGAACTGGAACAGCCGTTCGACGCCGCCAGCCAGCAGCTTCTTCATCGCGAGCTCCGGCGAGGAATGCAGCCAGCGCTCGCGCTCCTCGCCGTCGGGCAGTTTCCAGTCGGTGGCGAAGCCGGTGAGATGCACCTCGGCGCCCGGTGCCACCTGCAGGATCGGCGTCTCGACCTCGACAAAGCCCTCGGTCGCAAACCACCGCCGCATCGCGACCTGCAGGCGCGTGCGCGCCTGGAGATTGGGCAGGCGGCGGGCAAGCTTGTCGGGACGCCAGTCGGTCATGACCGACCTTCGCACGGAGAGCATGCGCCGTGTAGGGTGGCTCCCCGAAACCGAGATGTGGCCATGACACCCGCCGCGATCGCCACCTACTGCAAGACCCTGCCGCACGCCACCTGCGTCGTGCAGTGGGAAGGCGTGCAGGTCTTCAAGGTCGGCGGCAAGATGTTCTGCCTGGTCGCGCCGGCCAACCATTCGGTGGCGCGCATCTCCTTCAAGTGCGATCCGCTGCACTACGACGCGCTCTCCCACGCCGACGGCTTCGCTCCCGCGCCCTACCTGGCCCGCGCCAAGTGGGTGTCGCTGGTGAACCCCGCGGTCCTGAGCGCGGCCGAGACGAAGGCCTATCTCAGGCGCGCCCATGCGGTGATCGCGGGCGCCCTGCCGAAGAAGAAGCGGCGGGAACTCGGCCTCTAGGCCCGTTTTGGCCCTTGTTGCCACTGTGGCAGGCCTTTGATACAAGCCCGCCGCTGGCCTCGTCCCGCGCCCCGCGGACGAGGCCAAATCATTCAGTCCGACCAAGCGGTTAGCTCGCAGGAACGCCCTATGAAAGTCCCCGTTAATTCCATCCGCGCCGGCAACGTCATCGAATACAACGGCAAGCTCTGGGTGGCCTCGAAGGTGCAGCACATCAGCCCCGGCAAGGGCGGCGCGTTCGTCGCTATCGAAGCCAAGGCGCTGCGCGAGGGCAACAAGCTGCAGGAACGCTTTCGTTCCGGCGAAACGATCGAGCAGGCGCACATCGACACGCGCGAATGCACCTATCTCTACAAGGACGACAACGGCTTCACCTTCATGGACAAGGAGAACTTCGAGCAGCTCGTGGTCGGCTCCGACGTTCTCGATCCCGACCAGTCGCGCTGGTTGCAGGACGGCATGGAAGTGGAAGTCTCGCTGCACGAGGGTACGCCGGTCGGCTGCACCCTGCCGAAGAGCGTCATTCTCGCCGTGGTCGAGGCCGATGCCGTGGTGAAGGGCCAGACCGCGTCGTCGTCCTACAAGCCGGCCGTCGTCGAAGGCGGCATTCGCGTCATGGTGCCGCCGCACATCGCCGTCGGCACCCGGCTGGTGATCAACACCGAGGACGGCAGCTACATGGAACGCGCCAAGGACTGACGGCTTGCAGGAGTTCTAGGCCGATGGCGTTTCCTCCCCGCGATCAACCCGTCGCCAGAGTCGGGCGCGCGCCGATGACGGCCGGCCGCGACCGGCCAGGCCCGCGCGAGCGCCAGTCGCTGGCGCCGCGCTCGGCGACCATCACGGTGATGATTCGCGCCGCCTTCGCCGCGGCCAAGGGACTGAAGCGCGATTTCGGCGAGGTCGAGCATCTGCAGGTCTCGGCCAAGGGGCCGGCCGACTTCGTGAGCCGCGCCGATATCATGGCCGAAAAGACTCTTCGCGCAGAACTCTCGCGCACCCGGCCGGAATACGGCTTCCTCGGCGAGGAAGGCGGCGAAACCAAGGGTGACGGCCGCAACCGCTGGATTGCCGATCCGCTCGACGGCACGACCAATTTCCTGCACGGCGTGCCGCACTTCGCGATCTCGCTGGCGCTCGAGCGCGACGGAGAGATCATCGCGGGCGTGATCTACCAGCCGATTTCCGACGAGCTGTTCTGGGCCGAGAAGGGCAACGGCGCCTTCGTCGACACGCCGAACGCGCGCTCGCGCCGCTTGCGCGTCTCGGGCCGCAAGATCCTCGGCCAGGCGTTGATCGGTACCGGCATCCCGATGATGGGGCGCGGCAACCATCCCGAATATGTCGGCAAGCTCGAGACCGTGATGGGCAAGACCGCCGGCGTGCGCCGTTGGGGCGCCGCTTCGCTCGATCTCGCCTTCGTGGCCGCCGGACGTTACGACGCCTTCTTCGAATACGACCTCGCCCCGTGGGACGTCGCCGCCGGCCTGCTGATGGTGCGCGAGGCGGGCGGCCAGGTGAGCGACATTTCCGGAAAGCCCTACGACCTGGGCGGTCCCTCGATCCTCGCCTCCAACACCGGGCTGCACGACGCCATGGTCGAGGCCCTGGGATAGCGCGCTCCGGCCGCAAGAGAAGGAAAATCGCGGGAAGCGGACGGGAAGCACTCCCCTACTTTCCCGCTAGAATCTGCCGGATCAGCCGGGCCACCGTACGGCCGGCGAGCGTTGCCGGCCGCTGCGTGCCCACCGCCAGCCACGTCGTCTGCTCGAAGGCAGGTTTCACGATCCGCGCCCAGGCATAGTTGAGTGCCGCCATCTGCCGTTCCACGAACGGCCGCGGAAACACGGTGCAAAGGCCGCACGCCGCGATCGCCTCCCGCAAGATCGACGAGGAACTTCCTTCCAGCACGGTGTTGAGTTCGATGCCCTGACGCGTCGCAAGTTCCGCCATCGCCGAGGTGAGAGCATTGGGCCGCACCGGCCCGCACATGGGCACGCCGTGCAGCGCGCGGAACGGCACCTCCTTGTGGCGCAGCAGCGGATGGCCCTTTGGACCGACCAGCACCATATCGGTGCGCGACACGGCCTCCGCGCCGCGCACGGCGCCCCGGCGGTAACGGTTGAACACTGCAACCTCGATGCGGCCGGTGGCGATCCATTCCTCGACCTGGCCGCTATAGGCTTCATGTACGCGCAGCCGAATGCGCGGATAGTCGGCCATCAACTGCTGCACGAGCGTGGTGATCAGCGGCTGCGCCCACCCCGGCACGATTCCGAGATCGACCGTACCCGAGGGGCTGCTGCGCTGGCCACGCGCCTCGATCGCGAGTTGCTCGGCCTCGGCGAGCAGCGCCTTGGCACGAGGCAGCAGGCTCGCGCCGAGTTCGGTCGCCTGCACGCCGCGTCCGGTGCGATGGAACAGCCGTCCACCCAGCTCGCTTTCCAGCGCCGAGACCTGCCGGCTCAGCACCGACTGTGCCACGCCAAGAGACGCTGCAGCGCGGCTGAAGCCGCCGCCGTCCGCCACGCTGCAGAAGGCGCGCACCCCTTTCAGGTCCATGCGGGCAGCTCCATCGGGCCGATCCTCCATCCAAATTTGGCAAGACGAGCTTAGCGCATTTGACGGATCTGCATGATGGGCCGTCCAGCAACCCCGCGCCTGCCGGGAAGCAGGCCCCGGCGGCCGCCCATCCCTCTCCCGATCCCTGTGGGCCACGCCGGTTGAGCCCCGACGGGCCATTGGGTATTCTGCGGCAAGCGGAAAACCCTTGGAAAGGCAATCAGTTATGCCCGCGTCTTCGGTTGCTGTGCGCAGCCTTGCCCTCGCTTTGCTGGGCTTCGGAGGCGCCTCGGCCCTGGCCCAGACGGCGAACGTGTCCGCCTTCAACCCGTATAACGGCATCGGCATGCCCGGCAGCCCCGCGCCCGCCGTACCCTATCAGGCTGGCCCGATGGGCGTTCCGGCGCAGCCCGGCATGGCATTCAACCCGTGGCGACCGGCCGGCGTCGCCGCCGGCTGGGGTGCACCTCCTCCGGCGCCGTCGGCCTATGCGAACTACCAAGGTGGCTACCAGGGCGG
>CAWUOG010000223.1:0-5342 GCA_963923875.1 uncultured Alphaproteobacteria bacterium | reverse complement strand
GGTCGTACGCGCGATCACGCGGGTCTACGCGCCGCTGCGCGATCTGGTGCTGGCCTATCGCCGCACCGCGATCGGCGCCGGTGTCGGCGTCCTGGCGCTGACCGGTCTCGCCGGCTCATCGATCGGCCTGGAATTCCTGCCCAAGCTCGAGGAAGGCAACATGTGGGTGCGCGCCGTCATGCCGGCTTCGATTTCACTCGAGACCGGCAACGACTACGTCAACCGCATGCGGCGGCTGATCAAGGGCTTTCCCGAGGCCGAGACGGTGATCTCCCAGCACGGCCGGCCCGACGACGGCACCGATTCGACCGGTTTCTTCAACGGCGAGTTCTTCGTGCCGCTGAAGCCGATGGAACAGTGGCGCAAGGGCGTCGACAAGGAAGCTCTGATCGCAGAAATGAATCAGGCGCTGCAGAAGGGCTTCCCGGGCGTCGAGTTCACCTTCTCGCAGTACATCCAGGACAACGTTCAGGAGGCGGCGTCCGGTGTGAAGGGCGAGAACTCGGTGAAGATCTCGGGGCCCGATCTCGATACGCTGGCCAAGGTCGCCGACGACATCAAGAATGCCATTGCCTCGGTCGACGGCATCACCGACCTCGCCGTCTCGGCGTCGCTCGGACAGCCGACCATCCGCATCGATATCGACCGCGCGCGGGCCGCGCGCTATGGGCTCGCGCCGGGCGACATCAATGCCACGGTGCAGGCCGCGATTGGCGGTCAGGCTGCGGGCGACGTCTACGAGAACGGCAGCGACCGGCACTTTCCGATGGTCGTCCGCCTCGCCCCGAAATACCGCGAAAGCCTGGAGGCGATCCGGCGCATTCCGATTGGCGTGCAGGGCGCCAACGGCGGCATCACCCAGGTGCCGCTGGCCGAAGTCGCCACGGTGCAGATCGTGTCGGGTGCCTTCTATATCTACCGCGAGCAACAGCAGCGTTACGTGCCGGTGAAGTTCTCGGTACGCGGCCGCGACCTGGGCAGTGCCGTTCTTGAGGCTCAGGAGCGGGTCGCCGACAAGGTGAAGATCCCGGCTGGCTACCGTGTTGAATGGGTCGGCGAGTTCGGCAATCTGAAGAGTGCGCTGCAGCGGCTGGCGATCGCCGTGCCGATCGCCGTCGCGATGATCCTGCTACTGCTCTATGTGAGCTTCGGTAATCTGCGCGACACGCTGTTGGCCGGCAGCGCCATTCCGATGGCGCTGATCGGCGGCGTGCTGGCGCTGTTCGCGGCCGGTATGCCCTTCAGCATCTCGGCCGCCATCGGCTTCGTGGCACTGTTTGGCATTGCGGCGATGAACGGCATCATGGTGGTCTCGTGCTACAATCGTCTGATCGATACCGGACAAGAACGTGAGCAAGCATTGCGTGAGACCTGTGCCCAGCAGATGCGGCCGGTACTGATGACCTGCGTCGCGGCCTGCGTCGGCCTGCTGCCGGCGGCGTTTTCCAGCGCGATCGGCAGCCAGGTCCAGCGTCCGCTCGCCATCGTCGTGGTCGGCGGCACCCTGCTGGCGCCGCTGCTGTTCCTCACCGTTCTGCCGGCCGCGATCGGGCTGTTCTCGCGCCGTTATGTGAAGCGGGCCGAAGCCGAAGCGTCGGCAGACGCGCAAGCGACATGAGCCGCCGCAGTATCCTGGTCGGCGCCGCCCTGGCGGCGTTGTTGACTGGCTGCACCATGGGGCCGGATTTCGCCAAACCCGAGGCGCCGACCAAGTCGCAGGCCTATCTGCCCGATGGCCCGGGCGAATTCGTCGCCGCCGGCATCGATGGTGGCGAAGCGCAGCGCATCGTGTCGGGTATGGATATTCCCGGCCAATGGTGGGGAGCCTTCCAGTCCCCCAAGCTCGATGAGCTGATCAGGATCGCGCTTGCCGGCAATCCCGACATCAAGGCGGCGTCGGCGGCTCTGCGGGTCGCGCAGGCGAATGCGCGGGCGCAGCGGGCGACGCTGTTCCCGACGGTGCAGGGCACAGCCGGCGCATCGTCGCTCCAGGTGCCGACGATCCTGTCGCCGCCGCTGGCCGACGGCACAACCTACAACTACAGCCTTTACACGCTGGGCCTGACGGTCAGCTACAACCTCGATCTGTGGGGCGGTACCCGACGCGCGATCGAATCGGCGGACGCGCTGGCCGAGGCCCAGTGCTTCCAGCTCGAAGGCGCCTACCTGTCGCTGGCGTCGAACGTGGTCGCCGCAGCGATCCTCGAGGCTGGCCTGCGGGAGCAGGTCAAGGCGACGCAGGACATCATCGCTTCCCAGCGCGACACGCTGAACATCCTGACGCGCCAGTCGGGTCTCGGCGCGGTAACCGGTGCCGACGTGGCCGCGCAGCAGGCCCAGCTCGCCCAGGTCGAAGCAACCCTGCCGCCGCTGCAGAAGGCGCTGGCCCAGCAGCGCAACCTGATGGCCACCCTGCTGGGCCGCGTGCCGAGCCAGGGCGTTGCCGAGCAGTTCACGCTCGCCGACCTCAAACTGCCGCAGGAGCTGCCGCTCAGCCTGCCCTCGAAGTTCGTCGAGCAGCGGCCCGATGTGCGCGCGGCGGAGGCCAATCTGCATTCGGCGTCTGCCCAAATCGGCGTCGCCGTCGCCAACCAGTTCCCGAACATCACGCTCAATGCCGGCATCGCCACGCAGGCCCTGACGGTGGGCACCTTGTTCGGCCCGGTCGCACCGGCGGCGATCATCGGTGCAAGCCTGCTGCAGACCATTGTCGATGGCGGCGCACTGGCGGCCAAGAAGCGCGCCGCCGTGGCCGGCTACGAGTTGGCCGACGCGCAATACAAGTCGACCGTGCTGCAGGCCTTCCGCGGCGTCGCTGATGCCCTGCGTGCCCTGGAATACGATGCTCTGGCCCTGAGGGCGGCGGTGGCGGCAGAGCAGGCCACTGCGACCAGCCTGCAGATCGCCCGTCGCCGACTGGATCTTGGCGACACGACTTATGTCTTCGTGCTGACGGCAGAGCTCGCCTATCGCCAGGCGTCGCTGGCGCGCATCCAGGCCCAGGCGGCGCGCTACGCCGACACGGCGGCGCTGTTCCAGGCGCTGGGCGGCGGCTGGTGGAACCGCGACGAACACGACAGCGATCCTGCCCGCCGGCTGCGCTGCCGTCCGCCGGCGCCGGCGACTTCGGTGGTGACCCAGGCCGTCTCTTCGGCCCGGTCAGCGCCAGTCGCCCGATCGCAGACGCGGTAATAGCTCGGCTTCTCACGCCGGCCCACCTTGGCTACACCTGAGGCGTGACCGCTTCTTCTTCGGTTCCCGGCTCTCCGGGAGACTCATTCCTCGATCTTGGCGATCGCCGGCTGCGGGCGCGCCGGCTCGTGCCAGCCCGGACTGACGGACTGGATCGTACGACGCTTGTGTTTCTGCATGAGGGCCTGGGCTGCATAGAAATGTGGCGCGATTTCCCGCAGCGTCTTTGCGACGCCCTATCGTGCAGCGGCCTGGTCTACGACCGTACCGGCTACGGCCGCTCGAGCCCATGGCCCCGCGATCCCGGCCTGCGCTACATGGAGCTTGAGGCCGATGAGGTATTTCCGCGGCTGCTGGCGGCGGCCGGTATCGACGATTGCGTGCTGGTCGGCCATAGCGACGGCGGCACCATCGCGCTGAACTACGCCGCCGCCGATCCTGAGCCGCTGCGCGCCGTGGTCACGCTCGCCGCCCATGCGATCAACGAGCCGATCTGCGTGAAGGCGATCACCCGGGCGCGCGAACTCTATGCCACCACCGACCTGCGCCAGAAGCTCTCGCGCTATCACGACGATGTCGACGCCACATTCCATCTGTGGGCCGACGCCTGGGTGACGCCGGGCTTCGAGCCGATGGATGCCAACCGTCGCCTGCCGACCGTGACGGTGCCGGTGCAGGCGATTCAAGGCGAGGATGACGACTACGGCAGCGAATTGCAGCTCGGCATCATCGCCGGCAAGGTTGGCGGCTATTGCGAGACACGGCTGCTGCCCGACTGCGGCCATAGCCCGCATCTGCAGCAGCCCAACCAGGTGTTGGCCGAGATCGCCCGCTTCGTGGCACCGCTCGCCCTCGTCGATTGAGGGTAGCTCCGGTACGGCAGATCGAAAAGCTCTGCAGGCAAGAGTTACAATATATTGGTTATGTTGCCGGCCGCCGCGCATCTTCGCGGCATGCCCGGCCGGACTTCCCTACAGCCGCTTGAGCTGGGTCGACGCCGCCCAGTTGAGCTCCGACGTCGTCGGGCAGCGCGCCTGGGCGAGCTGCAGCTGCTCGCGCGCCCGCTGCTTGTTGCCGGAGCGCTTGGCGTCCATGCCGGCGAAGAACGAGGCCGGACACCTGCCGTTGACGCGCTTGGCGTTGGGATCGGATTCGGCGGCGACCTCGAGTTCACCCGGCGTCATCTTGCCGAGCAGGAACTTGGCGATCGGGCCCGGCCATTCGTAGAGATTCTCGTTGCCGATCGAGCGGTTGAGGATGGCGCGCGCGTCCTGCTTGCCCGGAACGTTCGCTGCGTAGCGCCAAAGTTCACCCGGAAGGCGCGACTTGAGCGTGGTGCGGCCCTCCAGGGACGCCTCGAAGTCGCTCGCCGACTGCTGGAAATTGCCGAGATTGAAATTGGCGTGGCCGCGATAGAACTGGACCAGCCGCATGTCGGCAGGATTGTTGCCGTTGATCGACTGGTCGAGGACGCCAAGCGCCCGCGTGTAGTCGGCGATCTGCATGTAGACTTGGGCCTGGCCCACGACGAGCCAGGCATCGTTGGGCTTCTTCGCCAGGCCGTAGTCGAGGACCTTCAGTGCCGCTGCCCGATCGCCACCGCCAGCCAGGTCGGACTGGGTGGTCGACAGCACGATCTGCCAGGCATTGGGCAGCACCTTGCCCATCTCGACGATGTCCTTCTCGCTATCCTTGTCGCGCCCAAGCCGTGTCAGTTGGAAGGCGCGGATGCTGAGGTAGAGCGAGCGGTCGAACGCGGGCAGCTGCGAGGCGGACAGGATCTTGTTCAGCGTGTCGAGCGAGGAGTTCCGCGCCGCCGAGGAGCCGCCGGGCAGGCTGCCGCCGGTGCTGCCACCGATCGTGCTGCTGCCGAAATCGCGGGCGGAATTGTCCCAATTTGCACCGCCCTGGAGCTGCGCCACGGCACTGCCCGGCAGCGCGGCCAGAATCGCGAAAAACGCCATGGCGAGGCATATTTTGCGTTGCATGGCTTCACTGTGACACAGCCGTGCGGGGCTCGCATCCGCCGATTGCCTGTGCCCGTCCATCCCCCTATTTTGCACCCGTTTTCGCCGCCGCCCCGCCTCAAGGAGTACCGCCATGGCCGCCGCCCATCCCAATAGTTTCAAGGCCCGCAAGTCGCTCAAGGT
>CAWUOG010000222.1:0-5345 GCA_963923875.1 uncultured Alphaproteobacteria bacterium | reverse complement strand
GCCCTCTCAAGGCTAAAACACGGGTTCGAATCCCGTAGGGAGCGCCATTTGCGTACAAAACCTCGAACTCCGGGCGCACCGCCGAAAGCTGTGACAGCTAGAGCGTTCTTGTCGCTGTAAATCCGTGGCCTGCCCCCAGTAGCGATACCAGTCAGTGAGTCATAGACCGGCCTCCTTGGCCAGCCCGTGGGCTGACCGGAGCGGAGCGTAGGGCAGGCCACGGGCTGACCGATTCCACCGGGTCCTAACTCACGGACTGGTATCGCTGTAGGGGGAAAGCCATGGAAGTGCCACACAAGGTGCGCAATCCAAAGCTGCCGAGCCGGGTGTTCTGAGTCCGCACAAGTCCCACGCGCGATCTGGCCAGGCTAACCCGGCACGCCGGGGCCCGTGGCAGATCATGAAGAATATTGCCGCCCGTGTTCCGGGCGAGCTGGAAGCAGTCGGTCGACGCTCAGGATTGAGACGATCCGATCCTCCTGTCGCAGTACATGGGAGATCGGCAGCCGTTGGCCGTTGACCACCGGCTCAAGCGCATCCGCCGGCACGTGGAAGATGCTGAGGACCCGGTCGACTAGCAGGCCTGTCAGCGATCCTTCGAGCCGGACCAGGATGCAGGGTGGCGTGCGCGCCGCGTCGAGCGGCGGCATCGGAGCCTCGAACTGGCGATTGAGATCGATCACCGGCACGACGGCGTCGCCGACATCGGCCAGGCCGTCGAAATAGGTCATGGTCTCGGGCAGCGGCGACAGGCGCACCGAGGCCTGGATGCGCTCGATGCGGTCGAGCGCCAAGCCGAACAGCTCATCGCGCACGCCCAGCGTCAGGAAATGACGGAAATTCGCAGCCGCCTCGTCGACTGTCTCGATGACGCCGGGGGCCTGCGGGACCCCGCCACGCAGCGTCGGCAGCACCTGGTTGAGCAGCGCGGCGAGGTCGATGATGCCGACGATCTCATCGGCGCCCAGCACGAAATAACTTTCGACGCCGGCCATCGACTGCGGCATCGGGTGGATGCTCGATGGCAGGACGCGTTCAAGGCCGAGCGCGCGATCGACCGCCAGCGCGACGTCGAGGCCCGGCTCGGCCGACGCCACGAGGCAGACCGGCAGAGCGTCGCCGCCCGGCGCGGGCCGGCCGAGCAGCGCTGCCATCGAGACTACGGCCAGCGGCGTGCGGCGCAGGTCAATCAGCCCCGACAGCCAGTCGGGCGCCCCGGGCATCGATCGGACCTGGTGCGGCAGGTTGATCTCGCCGATCGCACTGTTGCGAATGGCGTAGCGTTCACCGGCGATCTCGATCATCAGGAAGACGAGATGGGTGTCCTCGCGGTTTACCGGCGCCGGGTCGCGTTCGCGTGCCACGGCCAGCATGACCGCTCCCTCAGGCGGCGGCTGATTTAGCTGCTCGGCCGATGCCACCTCGTCGAGGTCGACGATCCCGCACGGCCGCCCGTGGTACTCGATCTCCGACAGGAAGAGCGCGTGGCGCTCGCGGCCACGATCGGCGTTGGCCACCACGTCGTCGACATCGACCGACGCCATGGCACTGACGCGCGGCACGCGCAGTGCCAGTGAGCCGCCGAGATGCGACACCACGACGAGGATGCCGCCGGGCCCGGTCTCGAGGCCGAGCAGCGCGCCGAGGTCGACCTGAGGCATCACCTGCCCGATCGCCTCGACCAGGCCCTCGAACGAGGCGGCCGTATAGGGCAACGGCGTGACTGGCCCCCCCTCGACGACGCTGATCACCCGCTCCAGCGGGATCGCCACCGTCTCATGCGGGAATGGGCAGAACAGGAGATCGCGTTGCACCGAGCCTCCTACTTGCTGTCGAGCTTCCACACGCCGACCCAGTCGGCGGGCGGGTGCAGATGCAGGAGCCGGCAACGCTCGCGCATCATCGCGGCGGTGGCATCGACGGCATCGAGGCGGACGACATTCGCGAAGCCCTTCTCTGCTTCCGCGAAGCGGCCGGCCTCGTAGGCCTCGAGCGCCTCGGCATAGGCGGCGAGCGAGCGGTTGAGCGCGGCGCCTGGCTCGGCGCGGTTAAGCACCTGAACCAGCGGCGTCGCCGTCTCCTGCCCCTTGACCCGCACGACATCGACGCGACGGCGTAGCGTCGGCCCGGCCATCGCATCGCTGGTGCTGCCGCAGATCAGTATCTCGGCGCCGTAGGCCTTGGTGAGGCCCTCGATGCGCGAGGCGAGGTTCACGGCGTCGCCGATCACCGTGTAGTTCATGCGCTCGGGCGAGCCGAGGGTGCCAGCAATCACCGGACCGTTGGCAATGCCGATGCCGATCTGGAATACCGCGTCGCCTGCCCGGCGGCGATCCTCGTTGAACAGATCGAGCGCCTGGATCATGCCGATGGCGGCCTGCACCGCGTTGTCGGCCGTCCGCCGATCGGGATTGGGCACGCCGAACAACGCCATGATGGCGTCGCCGATATACTTGTCGATGATGCCCCTGTTGCCGCGGATGACGTCGGCCATGAACGTAAAGTACTCGTTCAACAGGGTCACCAGCGCGCTAGCCGACAGGCTCTCGCACAACGATGTGAAGGCCCGGATGTCGCTGAACAGGATCGTGGCGTCGGTTTCCTTGCCCTCGAGCCCCAGCGCCTGGCCGTCCACGATCGCTTCGGTGACGCTAGCCGACATGGTCTGGTTCAGCACCTTGCGCAACGACTGCTCGACCGACTTGTCCTCGATGACGACCAGCACGCCGTTGCCGCGGCCGCCAGGGTCCGGCGTCGGTCGCAGGTCGAACACGCACGGCAGCCAGTGCCCGGCGTCGGCGGCGAAGTCGATCGCCAGCCCCGACTTGGCCTCGCCGCTAGCCAGGACCTCGCGGACCTCCTCGGCAATCACCTCATTTAGGCCGCCGAAAACGTCATCGAGGCCGCCTGTGCCGGGCCTTACCACCGTCTCGCCCAGCATGCGCGATGCGGCGACGTTGGCGTAGAACAGCCGACCGGAGATGTCGAAGGCGAGCACCGCCTGGCCGACCACGTCGAGCGCCTCGGCCGGCAGCCCGGACATCGCCGAGACGCCCGTACCCCCAACCGTTTCGTCGGCCGGGGCCGCCGATGCGTCGCCCGCGGCCACGGGCCTGGACAGGCCGAGCACGCGACGCAGCGTCTGGTTGATCAGCGAGCCCCGCGCCGCCTTGATGTCCATGCTGACAGAGCCCGAAGGCTTGTCGATGACGTCGGCGGCGCCGAGCCGCAGCGCCTCGGCACGCTCCTTCGACCCCTCGTAGCCCAGCGATGACAGGATGACGATCTTGGACGGCGAGCGCAGGCCGAGACGGCGCATTGTGTCGAGGCCGGACAGCTCGGGCATCTCGATATCGAGCAAGATACAGTCAGGCTTATGCAGCCTCACCTTCTGCAGCGCCACCTTGCCGTTCTCGGCCGTGTCGATGACGTGGAAGTCGGGATCAGACTCGACGATCTCGCGCACCAGGCGCCGCATGATCGAGCTGTCATCGACCACCAGGATAGACTTGCGCAAGTCCATCATGGCCGCATTTCCGCGACGCGCAGCGCCGCGAGGAAACGCCGGCGCTCGGCCAGCTCGGCCATCGGCAGCGCGACGTCGGGCCGAACGCGCAGGCAGAGCCCGTTGTCGTCGCCGGTCCGCACGCCGTCGCACAGGGCACGCAGGCGCGGCGGCATCAGCGGCAGCGGCGCAAGGTCGGCCGGCCCGCAGCGGACGATCGACTCGACCGCGTCGACCAGCAGGTCGAGGGCGCGGTCGCCGTAACTCGAATGCCACCCCAGCCGCACGCCGCCATCCACCGCTGGCGTGCCGAGATAGGCCCGCAGGTCGAGCGCCGCCCGAGGTGCGCGCCTGCCGGAGCGCTGGAGGCGCACGCCTTCCGGCAGCGGCACGATGCCCTCCAGGTTGTCGCTGGAGAACATCATGCGGTAGGGGCCGCAGCGCGCGACGAGGTGCTCCTGCATCAGAATAGCCCCTCCCTCACCCGCTCCTCGTGGGCCCGCAGGCCGAACACCGCGGCCTGGCGGGCCAGCGCGAAGAGCCCGTCGGGATCGACGGCGATCACGATCTTGTCGGCGCCGATGGTCGAGATGCCGCCGATGCCGGGCAGGTGGGCGATGCGCGGATGCATCTCCTGGATCAATAGATCGGCGCGGCGCAGGATCGCCGCGACCTCGACACCGATACGCTGGCCGTCGTGCTCGCATACCACGACCGAGATATCGCGGGCCGGCCGCGTCTCGGCGACCGGCAGGTGCAGGAGGTCGACCAGCCGGAAAATCGGCAGGAAGCGGTCGTGCAGCAGGATCGAGCGCTGGCCGTTGACCGCCTGCACCGCGCCAGGCGGGCAGATCGCGACCTCGGCGACAGTGCGGTCGGGGAATGCCACCTTCTGCATCCCCGTGTCGGCCAACAGCATCGACTGGATGGCCTTCGACAGTGGGATCTCTATTCGGAAGCAGCAGCCGCGGCCAGGCCAGTTCAGGATGTCGATCTTGCCGCCGAGCTTGGTAACATTGACCAGCGCGACATCCATGCCGACGCCGCGACCCGAAGTATCGGTCACCGAGGCAGCAGTCGAGAAACCCGGCGCGAAGATCAGCCGGGCGACCTGGTCGTCGGCCAGTGCGCCGGCCTGCTCGGGCCTGACGAGGTTATTGGCCAGCGCCTTGGCACGCACGCGCTCGATGTCGATACCGCGCCCGTCGTCGCGCACCTCGACCACAATGTGGTTGCCGCGCTGCTGGGCCGTCACCGTCACCGAGGCCTGGCCCGGCTTGCCGGCGGCGACGCGGTCCTCCGCCTTCTCGACGCCGTGGTCGATGCTGTTCCGCAGCATGTGCATCAGCGGGTCGGACAGCAGTTCGAGCATGCCGTTGTCGACCCTGATCCCATTGGCGCGCGCGTCGAAGCGAACCTGCTTGCCGACCTGCCGCGCGGTGTCGCGCACCATGCGCGGGAAGCGAGAAAACAGAGTGTCGAGAGGGATGACGCGCAGGCCGAGCGTCGTCTCATGGACCTGCGACAACAGGCGGTGCGCCTCGGCTTCGATGGTCGCGAGGTCGCGCTGCTGGCGGATAAGTAACTCGACCTTTCCCACGAGGTGCGGCGCGTGCAGCACCGCGAAGTCCGACAGCTCGCGCAGCGCCGCCGGCGCCTCGCTGTCGAACACCAGAGCGTTGAAGCGCGTCATCACGCCGAAGAATTGGCCGACGCGACCGAACATCGAATCGAGCAGCGCGACCGGAACACGGACTTGCACGGCGCCGCTCGCCGTCGCGCTCTCGCCGCGCTCGACCGGCGAGAAGTGGGCACGGACCTGCTGACCGTCGAGCTTCGT
>CAWUOG010000221.1:0-5388 GCA_963923875.1 uncultured Alphaproteobacteria bacterium | reverse complement strand
TCGCGATCGAAAGCCCGTTGCAGGACGAAGTACGAACGCTGGTCGCGGAGCTGAAAGCCACTTTGCTGGAACTGACCCCGCCCGAACATTGCCATCACCTGACGGTAGAGCAGATGGCCGGCGACGACACCACGGTGTTCATCGCCCGCGATGGCGGCAAGGCAGTGGCGTGCGGCGCGCTGAAGCGCCATGCTGACGGGATCGGCGAAATCAAGCGCATGTACACCCGCCCCTCCTATCGTGGCAAAAAGATCGGCGCAGACATCGTGACCCGAATAGAGGCGCTGGCGCGCAGCGAAGGCTTGAAACAGCTGGTGCTGGAAACAGGCGACCGCCATCCGGCCGCCTGGGCGGTCTACGAACGCGCGGGTTTCAGCCGGTGCGGCCCGGTGCTCGACTATCCCGACGTGAAGTATTCGGTGTTCTACGGGAAGAGACTGTGACGCGACGCGACGCGCTCATTTCAATGCTTGGCTTGCCGATCGCTGTGCCGGCATTTGCCCAATCTTCACCGCCCGATCTCGATCCCAAGCTGACCGGCAAGCCGGTGAGCGGCTCCCAGGACATGAATACAGGCGAAAAGCCGAAACCGCGGGACCCGCCGCGTGGGCCTGCCGCACCCGACCTGTCGACGATCAATGCCCCGGCGCCAACTCCGGCTGCTTCGCCCACCCGGTAGTCGATTAAGCTACGCCAACTCCGATCGCGAACGCCCTCATGCTCCTCACCTTCGCACTCGCGACCTTCATGGTCGGCCTCACCGTCACCATCCATTTCGGCGGTCTGCTCGGCCTGCTGTGGCTCCTGCGCGGCAGCGGCCATCGCTTCCGGCCACACGAAAGCGCGGCCGGCCAGGGTGCAGTGATCCTGATCATCGTGCTTGGCCTGGTCGGCATCCACACCGTCGAGGTCTGGCTCTACGCGCTGGCCTATATCGGAGTCGGTGCGATGAAGGACTTCGAAGCAGCCCTCTACTTCTCGACCACCAGCTTCACCACCATCGGCTATGGCGATGTCGTGCTCGACCACAAATGGCGCCTGGTCGGCGCGATCGAAGGCGCCAATGGACTGCTGCTGTTCGGCTGGTCGACCGCCTTCCTGATCTCGGTCACCGGCCGCATGCGCGTACTCGAGCACGACTGGCTGGAAAAGCGCTGAAGCCGCCCCGTCACGGCGGAGTCAGGGTGAACGAACCGATGAATCCCTGCACGTCGCCAGCCGCTTCCTGGCCGCGATCGACGATGCAGTAGACCGAGAAAATGTCGGCGGCGCGCACAGCGTCGAGCGAAACGATCACCTGACGCCCGGGCAGAGTCGTGTCGACGACGTCCTGCTGGGCTGGATGGCCCTCGAACTCGAACCGCTTCTGACTGCGCAACGTGCCTTTGACCAGCCGCCCGAAGCGCACGCGCTCCAGCGCCTTCTGCGGCCCTTCCGGCACCGTGCTGCCGAGATAGCGCGTGTGGACGAGGTAACACGAGCCACCCGCAGGCCGCACCCACTCCGCGGTGACGACACCGCTCGGCCCGAAGCGCGTCCTGACATCTTCCGCTCGGACTTTCGGCGGGCCCGGGAACACCACGCGATAGCCTTGGCCCTGCGGCTTGAACTCCACCTCGGCACGGGCTGCGCCGGCCATCATGAAAAGTGCAGTAAGTATCGCCGACAAAGGCACGATCCGAGGCAGACGCGCACAGGGTGAACGACTGGAACCGATCGGTATCATCCGGCCGAACTCATCCGCCGAGGAAGTCCTTTGTCCATTTCGTGTAGTCGGCCTCGCGCGTCACCCGCTTCATCAACTCCGCGTCGGCGATGCCGGTGAGCTGGCCCGGTGGCGTACCCTCGCGCAGCGCCTTCAACGTATCGTGCACGGCCTTCACCGCCGCGGCGAACGGCTGGTGGCCCTGCAGCGCGATACGCACCCTGCGGCTGGCGAGGTAGGCACGGTCGGTGAGTTCAGGCGTGGCGCCGCCCAGGATTAGTGGCAGCCGGGTCGCGGCCGAGATCGCGTCGAGTTCCGCCCGCGTCTTCACGCCGACGAAGAACAGCGCATCGACGCCGGCCGCTTCATAGGCCCGGCCGCGTGCTATCGCGTCGTCGATGCTGCTGATCGCAGGCGCGCTGGTGCGGCCGGCAATGCAGAGCAGCGGGTCCTGACGGCCGGCCAATGCCGCCTTCATCTTGCCGACACCTTCCTCGACCGAGAGCATGCGTGGCTTGGTGGTCCCGAACGGCGTCGGCAGATCGGTATCTTCGATGCTCATGCCGGCCACGCCGGCACTCTCGCACTCCTCGACCGTACGCTTGACGTTCAACGCGTTGCCGTAGCCGTGATCCGCATCGACCATCAGCGGCAAGTTTCCCGCACGGTTGATGCGGTAGCACTGTGCGGCGAACTCGCTGAGGGTCAGCACGATCAGGTCGGGGGCGCCCAGCACGGCGAGCGATGCCGTCGAACCCGCGAACATGCCGGTCTCAAAGCCGAGATCTTCGGCGATGCGCGCCGAGATCGGATCGTAGACCGAGCCCGGGTGAACGCACTGATCGCCAGCAAGGATGGCGCGGAAGCGCTTGCGACGGGCGGTCCAGTTCATGTCATGTCTCCCTCGATTCCGGACTCAAATTCGACGTCAATTCCGACGGGCAAACCGAGCACTTGCCGCCGGCCCCGGCGCGGTCGTAGCGTTCTTAGCATCGGGAACAGGACCCACGAAGAGGCCCTCTTGGACACGCTCATTCCGACCGCCGCCGAGCTTGCCGGCGACCCAGCCATCGTCTCGCGTGCCGAGGCGCTGCGGCCGTTGGTCGAGGCGGCGTCCAACGACGTCGAGGACGGCCGTCGCCTGCCGCCCGCGTTGCTGGACCGTCTGCACGAGGCAAAGCTTTTCCGCCTGCTGCTGCCGCGCAGCAACGATGGAGTCGAAACAGATCCGGTCACCTTCTTTCACGTGATTGAAACCATTAGCCGCGGCGATGCCTCGACGGCCTGGTGCCTGAGCCAGGCTGGCGGCTGCGCCATGACCGCGGCCTATCTCGAACCCGCGGTGGCGCAAGACGTGTTCGGCAAGGATCCGCGGGCCGTACTGGCCTGGGGCCCGGGACCGCGGGTGAAGGCCATCGAGTGCGAGGGCGGCCACAAGGTCACCGGCACCTGGGCCTTCGCCTCCGGCGGCCGTCACGCCACCTGGCTTGGGGCCCACTGTCCCATCTTCACCCCAGACGGCTCGCCGAAGCTCGGCTCGAGTGGCCGGCCACTCGAGCGTACTTTTCTTGTCCCCGCCAAGGACGTGGCCTGGACCGACATCTGGCACGTCGTCGGCCTGCGCGGCACGGCGTCGGACCAGTTCGCGCTCACTGACCATTTCGTGCCGGCCGGCTATTCCTTCACTCGCGACTATTCCCGTCCGGACCACGAACGGCGAGAGAATGGACCGCTCTATCGCATGTCGGCGATGACCTGCTACGAGGTCGGCTTCGCAGGCGTGGCGCTGGGTATCGCCCGGGGCGCGCTGGACAATTTCATCGAGACCGCGCGCACCAAGATTCCTCGCGGCGCCAAGAGCCCGATCCGCGACAGCGCCGTGGTGCAGACCAACCTTGCCCAGGCCGAAGTGGCGGTCCGCTCGGCCCGCGCCTTCCTGGTGCAGCAACTGGCTGCGATCTGGAAGGAACTCTGCGCCGGCGGCGCGCTCACCGTCGATCATCGCATCACTCTGCGCATGGCCTCGACCAACGCCATTCATCGCGCTCGCGAAGCCGTCGATTTCGCCTACAACGCCGCCGGCGCCACCGCGATCTTCGAAAGCCATCCGCTGGAGCGCCGCTTCCGCGACATCCACACCGTCACCCAGCAGCTGCAGGGCCGTCTCTCGCACTTCGAGACGGTCGGCGCCTGGATGATGGGTGTCGATACCGATCTCAGTTGGATCTGACCGTCTGCCTACAGGGAGAACACGATGCCGTTGGGCGTATTGCAGCACTACACGATCGAGCCCTCGAATCTCGAGCGCACCAAGAAATTCTATTGCGAGGTGCTGGGCCTCAAGAACGGCGACCGTCCGCCGCTCGGCTTCCCTGGCTACTGGCTCTATTCCGGCGGCGTACCGACCGTGCATCTGCTGGGCAAGCGCAAGCCGCGCGAAGGCATCGTGGTGCGCGGCACCAAAAAGAAGTTCAAGGATACCGGCCGCTTCGATCACGTCGCCTTCTCCGCGACCAACATCGCGGGCGTGCGCAAGAGACTCAAGTCGAAGAAGGTCAAGTTCCGCGAGCAGGTGATTCCGCGCACTGGCGGCCAGCAGATCTTCCTCTACGATCCCGATGGCGTCGGCGTGGAACTGAACTTCCCGCCGCCGGGCATGAAGTAGGTCGCGACCGACCCGATGATCGTCTCGATCGAAATCAAGAGCGTCGAACCGCTGGCCGAAGGCGTTGCCTTCGGCCCGGTCGGCCCCTACGAGAAGGTGATCGGCGTCGCCCACGGCGAGGTCGATCCAAGGTCCGCAGCCAACAAGGGAATCGCCTTGATCGACAAGGCGCCCGTGAATGCACGCGGCCTGGTTGAGTACGTCACCGACTTCTATATCCTGCGGCCCAGGGACCCGGCGAAGGGCAAGGGCCGCATCCTCTACGAAGTGAACAACCGCGGGCGCAAGATGCTGTTCGGCAACATCGCCGACGGCCCGCAGGGCATCAACGATCCGCAGAAGGTCGCCGACCTCGGTAGTGGCTTTCTGCTGCGCCAGGGCTTCACCATCGTCTGGTCGGGATGGGACCCGGACGCGCCACGCGCCAATCTCGGCCTTGGGCTCACCGCGCCGGTCGCGACGGATGGCGGCCAGCCGATCGTGCAGACCGTGCGTGACGAGTTCGTCTCGGGCACGCGCGGCGGCGCCCTGGAAGCCTTCAAGCTTTCCTATGAAATGGCGAGCGCCGACGGAGCGAAACTCACCGTGCGGGAACGCCAGTCCGATGCGCCGCAGGACGTCGCCTTCGTGACGGTCGACGCCAGGACGATCAAGCTCGCCGCCGATGGTCCGCAAGGCGGCAAGCCGAAGGCCGGCTTTCTCTACGAATTCACCTACCAGGGCACCAAACCCAAGGTGCAGGGGCTTGGCTTTGCCGCGACCCGCGACTTCGTGAGCTTCCTGCGCCACGACGGCCGCGCGCTGGCTGCGACCGGCGGTCCGATTAGTCACGCGCTCGCAATCGGCTTCAGCCAGGCCGGGCGCTATCTGCGCCATCATCTCACCGAGGGCTTCAACCGCGATGAGAGCGGCCGACAAGTCTTCGACGGCATCCTGAGCCATATCGCGGGTGTCGGGCGGCTCTTCTTCAATGTCCCATTCGCCCAGCCGGCGCGCACCAACACCCAGCACGAGGACA
>CAWUOG010000220.1:0-5390 GCA_963923875.1 uncultured Alphaproteobacteria bacterium | reverse complement strand
TGCCCGGCGAAGGCGCGGCCCGGCAGGATGGCGACGGTCGGCACCAGCCCCGACAGGCGCGCGAAGAGAACGAAGGTCTCGGCCGAACCGCGTCCCTCGACCTTCATGTCGTGCGGCCGGGCCCCGCCCCCGTCCAGCCAGCACACCACCGGCATGCGATTCTGCAGCGCGTGGTCGAACATGCGGCTGATCTTGGCGTGGTTGTTCGCGCTCTGGGTGCCGGCATGGACGCTGTAGTCGTAGGCCACGATGTCGACGCTCCGGCCTGCGATGCGCGCCGTGCCCATGACCAGCCCGTCGGCGGCGCCCTGCATGCCGGCAATGGCCGGTCGAACCAGCCCGCCATACTCGACGAAGCTCCCGGTATCGGCGAGAGCCGACACGCCTTCGCGCACGGTCCAGCGGTTGCGCTTGCGCTGGCGGGCGACGGTGTCCGGCCGCGCCGCATCCTGCAGCGCTTCGTGTGCCGCCCGAACCTCGTCGAGCGTGATGCGTGGCGGCGCCGGACGTTCGTCGGCCGCCATCACTCCGCCTTGATGCCGGCGGCCTGGATCACGGCGCGATAGGTCCGCCGGTTCTCGTCGATGGTCTTGTTGAGCGTCGCCGAATCGGCGAAGGCCGGAACCATGCCGTTGTCGAGCAGCCGCTTGGCGATCGCGGGATCCTCGACCGTGGCCTTCATCGCTTCCTCCCAGCGCTTGATCGCGGCCGGCGCGGTACCGGTCGGGCCGCACAGCCCGAACCAGGCATAGGTCTCGAAGCCGGGGACGGTATCGCCGATCATCGGCGCGTCCGGAAAGAACTGGCGGCCGAGCGGATCGCCCAGCGCGATCAGGCGCAGCGTGCCCTGGCGCACATGGCCGATCACGTCGCCGAGATTGGTGATCGAGAAACCGGTGCGGCCGGTCGCCAGGTCCTGGATCGCCGCCTGCGAGCCGCGATAGGGGACATGGATCATCTTGATGCCCGCCTTCTGCGACAGCAGTTCGCCGGACAGATGCTGCACCGAGCCGACGCCGGGGCTGGCGTAGCTCACCGTGCCCGGCTGGGCGCGGGCGGCATCGATGATGTCCTTGGTCGACTTCCACGGACTGTCCTTGCCGACCACGAGGCCGAAGGTCGAACGCAGCATCTGGCTCAGGCCCATCAGCTGGGTCGCCGGATTGACCGCGAGGTTCGTGCCCGGCAGTTCGGTGATGATCGTCATGTTGCCGGTCGTGCAGTACAGCACGCTGTAGCCGTCGGCCGGGCTCTTGGCGATCGCCTCCGCCGCGATCATGCCGTTGGCACCGGTGCGATTCTCCATCGACACGTGCTGTCCGAACACCGCGGTCGCCTTCTCCGCCAGCAGCCGCGCCGCCAGGTCGCCCGAGCCGCCCGGCGCGAAACCGAAGATCATGCGCGCCGGCTTGGTCGGGAAGGCCGCCTCTTGCGCCATGGCCGGCTGCGAGCCGGCCTGAAGTGCCAGCGTCATGCCGGCGACAGCAAGCGACGTTGCCCAAATTCTCTTCATTGGCTTCCTCCCCTGGCGACTTGTTGGGGTCAGCCTAATACTTGCTAACCGGCAAGCAAGTGTTACCGTCACCCTGGCATGACCGTCTCGACCAATGAAATCGCGCTCGAACGTCCCTCGCAGGCCGAGCGCCGCGGCGAATCGGATCGCCGGATGATGCGGGCGGCGGCGAGGCTGATCGCCCGCAAGGGCGTCGCCGGCACCAGCCTTGCCGAGGTCGGCGTCGCGGCGGGCTACAGCCGCGGCCTTCCGGTCGAGCGCTACGGCACCAAGCTCGGTCTGGTGCGGGCCCTGCTCGCCGCCACCGAGTCCTGGTTCGGCGATCACCTGGCGCGCACGATCGCGGGCCGGGCGGGACTGGCGGCTATCGAATGGCGGGTCGACGCCCACCTCGCCAGCGTCGACCGCAGCAATTCCGCGACGGCGGCCCTGCATGCGATCTACACGGCGTCGCAGTCGGTGATGCCCGAGCTCAGGAAGCCGGTTGCCGCCTTCACCGACCGCTGGTGCGCCGAGCTGGTTGCCCACATGCGCGAGGGCCAGCGCAGCGGCGAGATCGCCAGGGACATCGACTGCGCCGCCGAGGCGCGTTTCCTGCTCGCGGCGATGCGCGGCCTGATGATGCAGTACCTGATGGATGGCTCGCATCGCGACCTCGCCAAGGCCAAGGCGATCCTGCTGGCCCATTGCCGCGACCGGCTGGCCGTTGCCAAGGCGAGGAAATCGACATGACCCGCCGCTGGCACGATCCGCGCATTCCCGCGCCGGAAGACTGCGTCCTGCGTCCCTTGCTCGAGCGACGGGCGCGCGAGACCCCGGACAAGGTGTTCGCGGTGTTCGATGCGACCGGTCAGACATGGACCTACGCCGATCTCCTGCGGCAGACGCAGGAAACGGCCGCGGCGCTCCGGCAGTGCGGCGTGAAGCACGGAGACACGGTCCTGAGCTGGCTGCCGAACGGCCCTGACGTTCTGCGGGTGTGGTTCGGCATCAACTATCTCGGCGCGGTCTATGTGCCGCTGAACCTGGCCTATCGCGGCAAGTTGCTGGAGCACGCCGTACGCTCCTCGTCGGCGCGCCTGATCGTGGCGCATCCGGGCCTGTTGGCCAGGCTGGACGAGATCGATTGCGGCACGGTCGAGCAGCGGATCGCGCTCGACGGGCCGGATGCCCTGCGCATCCCGGGGGCCGGTCCCTCCGCGCCTGAGCGCGAGACCATGCCGTGGGATACCCAGTCGATCATCTACACCTCGGGCACGACCGGCCCGTCCAAGGGCGTGCTCTGCTCCTACCTCCAGGCCGCTTCGGCGGCACACGCCTTCTATGCGGCGGATTCGAGCGACCGCAATCTCGTCAACCTGCCGCTGTTCCACGCCGGCGGCACGGGGGCGATCTATCGTATGCTGGTCAAGGGCGCCTCGATCGCGCTCGTGGAGGCGTTCGACACCAACAGTTTCTGGGACGTGACGCGCCGCACGCAGTCGACGTGCCTGACCCTGCTCGGGGCGATGGTGCCGTTCCTGCTGAAGGCGCCACCGACGCCGCGCGACCGCGACCATCCGTTGAAGAAAGTCGTGCTGGTGCCGTTGAGCGATGCGTCCGAGGTCTTCGCCGAGCGTTTCGGCGTCGACGTCTACACGACCTTCAACATGACCGAGACGTCGTGGCCGCTGATCTCCGGGCGCAACCCCCGGGTTCGCGGCACCTGCGGCCGGCCACGCGAGGGCTACGAGGTCCGCATCGTCGACGAGAACGACTGCGAGGTCGCGCCGGACACGGTCGGCGAGTTGATCGTGCGCAGCGACATTCCGTGGTCGATGAACCATGGCTATCACAACAATCCCGAGGCGACGGCCAGGGCCTGGCGCAACGGGTGGTTCCATACCGGCGATGCCTTCCGCCGCGACGCGGACGGGAATTTCTTTTTCGTCGACCGGCTGAAGGACGCGATCCGCCGCCGCGGCGAGAACATCTCCTCCTTCGAGGTCGAGGCCGAGGTCAATGCCCATCCTGCCGTCCGCGAGGCCGCCGTGGTCGGCGTGCCGTCGGAGTTCGGCGAGGATGATGTGATGGCAGTGGTCGCGCCGGTCGCCGGCAAGTCGGTCGATCCTGCCGAATTGCTGCAGTTCCTGGTGCCGCGGATGGCCCACTTCATGATCCCGCGCTACGTCCGCGTCATGCCCGAGCTGCCGAAGACCCCGACCCAGAAGGTCCAGAAGAACCTGCTGCGCGAGGCCGGCGTGACCGCGGATACGTGGGATCGCGAAGCCGCCGGGATCCGCATTCGCCGCGAGCGGCTCGCCGGCACGAACTAGAGAGGCTGCGATGTCGGACGACAAGACCATGCGCCAGCTGATCGACGACATCGAGGCCGTGCGCGAGACCCTGATGGACCCGGCGCGGGCCGTCGCGATGGAGCGGCTGGCGAAGCGGGGCACGCTGAGCGCGCGCACGCGCATCGATCGGCTGCTCGACGGGGATTCCTTCTCCGAGATCGGCGCCCTGGTCGCCGCCGAGGAGTCCGCCGCCGCGCCGCCGCCGGCGCGCACCCTGTCGCCGGCCGACGGCGTGGTCGTCGGCACGGGGATGATCGATGGCCGGCCGGTCGTCGTCTTTTCGCAGGACTTCGCGGTGTTCGGCGGCAGCATCGGCCGGCTCGGCAGTGCCAAGATCCAGCGCGCGCTGCAGCTCGCCATCACGCGCGGCCTGCCGCTGGTCATGATCCTCGACGGCGGCGGCCATCGCATCCAGGACGGCCAGGATGCGCGCCATTTCGCCAATGCCAACGCGACCTTTCACAACTTCGCCCGCGCGTCGGGCTGGGTGCCGATGGTCGCGCTGATGCTGGGCGCGGGCTTCGCCGGGCCGACCAACTATGCCGGCATGGCCGACCTGGTCGTGATGGTGCGGGGGACTTCGACCATGGGCATCGCAGGACCCGCGCTGGTCAAGGCCGCGACCAGCGAGGATGTCGATGCCCAGACCCTGGGCGGCGCGGAGGTCCAGGTCGACCGCCAGGGACTGGCCGACCTCGGCGTGGACAGCGAGGACGAGGCGTTCGCCGCCGCGCGCCGCTTCCTGTCCTACCTTCCCGGCAATGCGCGCGGCGCGGCGTCCACGATCGACCATCCGCCGGTCGAGCGCATGGGCGATGCCGTTCTCGACCTGGTGCCGGTCTCGACCCGCAAGGCCTACGACGTGCGCAAGGTGCTGCGGCTGGTCGCCGATCCGGACAGCTACTTCGAGCTGAAGCCGACCTTCGCAGGCAACATGGTGACGGCATTGGCGCGGCTGGGGGGACGTCCGATCGGCATCATCGCCAACCAGCCGCTGCGGCTCGGCGGCATGATCAACGCGGACGCCTGCGACAAGGGGGCCCATTTCATCGCCCTGTGCGATGCGTTCGGGCTGCCGATCGTCTCCTTCATCGATGTGCCGGGCTTCTCGATCGGCTCGAGCGCCGAACGCACGACGCTCGGCCGGCGCAGCGCCAAGCTGGTGTTCGAGTGGGGGCATGCGACCGTGCCGCGCGTCTCGATCGTGATTCGCAAGGGGTACGGGCTCGGCTACTTCGCGATGTGCGGCGGCCGCAGCTTTGCCGCCGATGCCTGCCTGGCCTGGCCGTCGGCCGAGATCTGCGCCATGTCGATCGAGGGCGCGATCGACGTCGCCTTCCGCAAGGACTACGAGCGCGCGCCCGACCCGATGGCGCGCCGCCGCCAGATGATCGACGAGACGCGGACCCGGATCGGCGCCCTGCGCGCCGCCGAGGGCTTCGGCATCGACGACGTCATCGACCCGCGCGACACCCGCCGCCGCCTGGCCGAAATCTTCGCCAGCACGCTGCCGCGCCGGCCGCAGGACCATCCGCCGAAAT
>CAWUOG010000219.1:0-5415 GCA_963923875.1 uncultured Alphaproteobacteria bacterium | reverse complement strand
CGCAGGTCGGCGAACATCACCGTCGCGTCGATGTCGACGTTGCGCTTGCGCATGATCGTGGTGAAGGCCAGCTCGCAGAAGGTGCAGGTGTTCGGGTTCATCCGGCTCGGCTTCAGCCCCATCACCCGGAATGGCCACGACAGCACGCCGCGCAGCGGCACCGGCAGGTGCAGCTGCTGCCAGCACCCGATGCAGAGCAGGAAATTGGGCTGTGTCATGGCGATTCCAATGTGGCGCCTTCGACGAGCTCGAGCAGTCCGTGGCTGCGCAGAGTTTCGGCGATGGCTTCGCATTCGCCCGGATCCGCACCGATCGTCTCGGCGATAGCCAGAAGGTCGCTTTCACCGTCGGCATAGGCGAGCAGATTCATCATCGTGCGCACCCGCGTGCCGCTTTGACGCGTGCTGATGCTCGGATAGAGGCTCCGCTTGCCGAGTTGCGGTTCGCACGGCCAGACGGCGCGATAGATGCGGCTGGCCTCCAGCAATTCGATCGCCCGGCGATGGACCGCCAGCGCTCCCTCGAGCCCCCGTTGCGTGACCAGCGCCAGATCGTCAAGCGAGGTGTGATATTCGGGATAAACACCGTACTTGGAGCGCATGATCGAGCAAACCGGCAAGTCGACGCCGGGGCTGCAATGTTGGCGCTCGTCGCTGCCGCGATCGAGGAAGCTGTACTGCACGGGCGAAAGGCCGAGTTCCTTGAAGGCCTGACGGGCGGCGCGATCGGCCCGGCTGCTGCCGCGACGGGAAGGCAGGAAGGAGTACGCGCGAATACGGTCATCGCAGTTGATTCCATCGCCGTCCCGACGGCAGAGTGGAGCATGCTATCAAGATTGATGCTTTTTTGGCGACTCTCCGAGCGAACGCTGACAGTAGCGGGGAGCTGCGGGACGGACGTTCGGGGGCGACAATCGGATTAATGGCAATGAAGCCTGATCATCGTAAGACGTGGGAACGGCTGGAGGACGAGTTTCCTCGGCAGGGACCTGGGCCGTTGGGCGCGGTGGTTCGAATTATCGCCGCGCTTACGATTGGCTGTTTGGCCATAATCGGGACGATGGCTGTATATGACCACCGGCATGATCTCGTTCGATGGTTGCTCGAATCGATCCGGTGAGCGCTTCTATTGGCCCAGCGTGGCGGTTATTGGATTGGTTCCGCAGCATCAAGGGGAACGACAGCAACTGGACCCACGATCATCGGGGGAGTTGTATTCAACAGATGCCACGTAAGATAGCATTCGTATGGTTCGAGGAGAAAAGATACTTCCGGCTACTGGAGGTAGTCTTCGATCGTCATCGATTTGCGGACACATTCGAGGACTGGCGCAATATCGCGGAACATCAATTCAAGGTCTTGAGAAGTCACTCCCTCAATGTCGTAAAGGTCGTCGTCGATCCTGAGGAATTGGCGGAATGGTGCATCGCCAAAGGGCGTGCAGTCGATGCCGATAGTCGTAGCCAATTCGCCGCTCTTAAGCTTGTGGACGAGGATCGTGATGTTCAAACTGCTCATTGAGTTTAACATCTACCGATTGCATGCATTGCGCAATCCAAATGCGAAAAGTGCTTGCTTCTAGGGCGACGCCAAGATGGCGACTTGTGCGTTGAATTGTACTCAAGCATGAGAGCTATACCCATCTCGCGTCATGCAATCGGAGCGCCATCTAGCGGGCCGGCGCTCCCAAGGAAGAGCACGTCAGCGAGGACGCACCCGTCTACTCGGGCGACATCATCAGGTTCCCCGAGCGATTCTTCTGAACCTGGGGGACGCGTCGGCTGGAATCGTCGACCGGCATGGTCGTCAGGACGCCCCCGGCATGGCATGGTGTTGGAGCGGGATTTGGTGAGGGCAGGCGTGGATAGTTTCATCGAAAATCGGGCAGCCAAACCGGCCGATTCGACGCCGACGCGGTCCCTGTGGGGGACCGGCGTCGACGCCCGCGAAGTCCTGCGCCTGCTTGGCCGGCGCAAGTGGCACCTCGCCGGCGTCACGGCGCTGGTCTGTGCGCTCACCGCCCTTGTCCTGGTACAGCTCACGCCGATGTACCGCGCGACCGCCTTGGTCATGCTCGATTCGCGCAAGGCCAAGGTCACCAACACGACCGACGTGCTGGGCGGCATCAACACTGAAATCGCCGCCATCCAGACCGAGATCGAGGTCCTTAAGTCCGCCAGTTTGCTCGGCCGGGTGGTCGACAAGCTGCATCTCGAGAACGATCCGGAGTTCGGTGCTGCGCCGGCAACCCTTCTGTCGATGATTTTTGGGAAGATGCGCGCCACCACCGACGGCTGGTTCAACCGCGCGCAGCCGCCGAGCACCGTGCTTTCGGCAGCGAGTGCCGCGCGCCTGCGCGCAATCTCGACCCTTTCCAGCGAGGTCTCCATCTCGACGCGTGGGCATTCCTATGTCATCGCCGTATCGATTGAATCCGCTGATCCCTCGCACGCCAAGCATCTTGTTGACACGCTGACCGACTTCTATCTGGTCGATCAGCTCCAAGCCAAGCTCGACGCCAACAAGCGCGCCACGGATTTCTTCAACGAGCGCCTGGAAGAGTTGCGACGGAATGTCGAGGCGTCGGAGCGCGCTGTTGCTGTCTTTGAAGAGAAATCTGGCCTGACCGTCGACAAGGATGTGGCCATCGCCTCGCAATCCCTAACCGAGCTGAACAGCCTACTTACCCAGGCTCGTGCCCAGCGCGCGGAAAAGGAATCGCGCCTGATTGCGCTCAAGGAAGCGGCGCGCAATCCCGCGACTCTCGGCGGCGTCACCGAGGTGGTCGGCAATCCCCTGATTTCCGCGCTGCGTGCACAGGAGGCCGAAGTCGGCCGCCGCATCGGAGATCTGCAGCAACGGTACGGCGACAGTCACCCGCGTCTGCTGCAGGCCCGTTCCGAGCAGGGGCAGATCCAGGGCCGTATCGTCGCCGAGGTCGGCAAGATCATCGCCTCGGTCCAGGGCGATGCCGCGGCCTCGCGGTCCAAGGAGCAGCAGCTGCAGGATGCCGTCTCCCAGCTGGAACGCCAGGCCGGCGGACTGGGTCAGAACGTAGTCGAACTGCGGCAGCTCGAGCGCGAGGCGCAGTCCTCCAGGGCGATCTATGAGGACTTCCTCAAGCGCTCCAAGGAGATCCGCGAGCAGCAGGATATCCAGCAGCCGGACGCCCGCGTGCTGTCACCCGCCAACCTGCCGACCACGCCGGCGTTCCCGCGCTACGGCCTGACCATGATCGCCGCCCTCGTGGTCGGCCTGATTCTCGGCATCCTCGTCATCCTGCTGCTCGAGCGCCTCGACGGCGGCTTCCGGACCGGCGAGCAGGTCGAGCGCATGACCGGACGCGCCCTGGTCGGCATGGTGCCGTCGCTCGGCCGCACCCTGCTGGGCAGCCGCAGCCCGGCCCGCTTCGTCATCGAAAAGCCGGCCTCGGCCTATGCCGAGGCGTTGCGATCGACCTTCACGGCGGTCTCGCTGGGCATGCTCGACCAGCCGCCCAAGGTCCTGATGGTCACCTCGTCGCTGCCGGGCGAGGGCAAGTCGACCTTTGCCTGCTCGCTGGCCGGCCTGATGGCGCGTTCCAACCCCGACAAGAAGGTCGTGGTGGTCGACTGCGACCTTCGCCGCTCGTCGGTCGCCAACACGCTCGGCGTGGCGCGCGAGGAAGGCACGATCGACGAATACCTCGCCGGGACCAAGACGATGGACCAGGTCCTGCGACGCGACGACTCGAGCGGCCTCTATTACATCCTGGCCAAGAGCAACACGCCGAACTCGGCCGAAATCCTCGACTCGAACGCCATGCGCAACTTCGTGCGTGCGCTGGCCGATCAGTTCGACATGGTGTTCCTCGATACGCCGCCGCTGATGGCGGTGTCCGACAGCCGCATCACCGCGCAGCTCGCCGACTACATCGTCTTCCTGATCCGCTGGGAGCAGACGCCGCGCGAACTGGCGGTCAACGCGCTTCGCCTGCTGCGCGATCTGCGCAAGAACGTCGGTGTGGTGCTGAGCCAGGTCAACGTGCGCCGTCACGCCAAGTACGGCTACGGCGACTACGGTTACTATTACTCAAAGTATCGCAACTACTACACCGAGTGAGCGGCCCGGCATGAGCGACGCCGCCGTCCCGGCCTCTGCTGTTGCGACCCGGCCCGGTGCCGTCCTGCGGCGGCCATGGGCCGCGATCGCCGTGTGCGCGGTCGTGGCGGCCGGCCTGCTGACGCTTGCGGTGCCGCGCACGCTCGCTGCCTGGGAAAGCCTGGATGGCAACGAGGTCTACCAGGCGCTGGCGGCCGGCAAGTCGCCGTCGAGCCGGGAGATCGCCGTCGCGATCGAGGGGCTCGAGCGGGCGATCGTCCGCGTTCCCTCGGGCCAGCGCTACTACATGCTGGCGTCGGCCGAATACGAGCGCTACCGGCGCGGCGGCCCGAACGGCCAGGACCGGGCGACGGCGCTCGACCGGGTCGAACGGTATTCCACCCAGGCGCTCGCGGCGTCGCCGTCGGACGGCCGCGCCGCCATCATGCTGGCATCGGCACGGATGTGGCTCGGCAAGCCGGCTCGGGACGTCGCGCTGCCGCTGCTGCAGTCGCTCGATACCAATCCCGGCATGCGCGAGCTCTGGGTGTGGCGGGCGACGCTGCTGTTCTCGGTCTGGCCGTCGCTGGCGGCCGACGAGATCCAGCTCGTGAACAGCCAACTGCGCACGATCTGGGAACTGGCCCCGCAATTGCGCCGGCCGTTGCTCGATGCCGCCCGCCTGACCGGCCGCGAGACGGCTCTGGCGGCCGCCCTGGCCGACGAACCGGCGGCCGCTGCCGAACTCGAGCAATTGCGGGCGCCGATAGCCGCCCCGCCGCGGCGCTGACGCGGCCCATGCCGCTTTCGTCGCGACTTCCACGCTGGATCCGCGGGCCCTGGCTCTGGCTGGAAAGCTTCGGGATCGGCTTCCTGGGCCGCTGCGGCCTGGCACCCGTGACGGCCCGCCAGCTCATCCGCTTCGTGACGGTCGGCGTGTTCGCCTCGATCGTCTATGTCGGCATCATGGCGCTGATGATCGACGGCATGGGAACGGGCGTGCTGGTCGCCGCCTTCTTCGCCTTCGTGATCGGCACGGCGGTATCGTTCCTGGGCAATGCGCTGTGGAGCTTCGAGGCGCGGCCGACCGCGGACAGGGCGGCGATGTTCTTCGCCATCAACACGACCGGCCTCTGTCTCAACATGCTAATCGCCTGGCTGATGGAACGGGCCGGCATCCACTATCTGCTGATCAGTCTGACCGTGCTGATCGTGGTGCCGATGTTCAACTTCGCCGGCCACCGCGTCTTCACCTTCGGCGGCCGCGCGAAATAGAGCGTCAGCGCAGCCGGCCTTCCGTCTTCGAGGCCATGTCCCTGAGTTCCGGCACCGGCGA
>CAWUOG010000218.1:0-5458 GCA_963923875.1 uncultured Alphaproteobacteria bacterium | reverse complement strand
TTCATCTCGATGAGGAGTTTGCCAAGCAGACCGAGTTCGGTCAGCGCATCGTCAATAGTCTGTTCACCCTGGGCCTCATGATCGGCATCACCGTCAACGACACCACACTCGGCACGACGATCGCCAATCTCGGCATGACCGACGTGCGCTTTCCGAAGCCGGTCTTCCACGGCGACACCCTGCGCGTGAAGACCCAGGTGATGAGAATCCGCGAGAGCAAGTCGCGGCCAGATGCCGGCATTATCGAATTCCAGCACACCGCGATCAATCAGCGCGGCGAAGTCGTCGCAGAATGCACGCGCCAAGCCCTCATGAAGAAGAAGCCGAAAGCCTGACCATGCGCTCCTTCCTGTTCGTCCCCGGTGATTCGGAGCGCAAACTCGCCAAGGGCCCGTCCTCGGGACCCGATGCCCTGATCCTAGATCTAGAGGACTCCGTCGCCGCCGACCGGAAGAAGCTCGCGAGCGAGATGGTGCAGGACTACCTGAAGTCCGCCGATCGCAATGGGCCGAAGCTCTATGTGCGGGTCAATGCGCTCGACACCGGCCTGACCCTGTCCGACCTCGCAACCGTCATGCAGGGCCGCCCCGACGGCATCGCCTTCCCCAAGTGCGTCGGCCAACGCGATCTCGATCTTCTGGCGACCTATCTGGACGCTCTGGAAACGCGCGAAGGCATCGAGAAGGGTCGAACGAAAATATTGACCATCGCTACCGAGAGTGCCGCCGCCGTTCTGGCCCTGATGACGGCGCCGGCCAAGCATGACCGCCTGATCGGCCACTCCTGGGGCGGCGAGGATCTGATGGCCGATCTCGGCGCACTGGCAAAAGGCCCGGCTCCCGGCACGTATGACGACACGTTCAAGCTTGCGCGAACGGTCAACCTGATGGCGTCGGTTGCAGCCGGTGTCACCGCCTACGACACGGTGTATCCCGACATCAAAAATGTCGACGGTTTGCGGGCCGAAGCCAATGACGCCAAGCGCATGGGCTATGGCGGCAAGATCGCCATCCATCCCGGCCAGGTTGCGATCATTCACGAGGTCTTTACGCCCAGCACCTCGGAAGTCGACTGGGCCAAACGGGTTATCGCCACTTTCCGCGACAATCCCAATGCCGGCGTACTGACGCTCGACGGCAAGATGCTCGACCGGCCCCATCTCGTGCTGGCGCAGCGCCTGATGGCGCGAGCGGGAGGATGAAGGACAACTTCCCACTCCTCGAGACGCTCGAGAGGTTGTTCGCTGGACCTCGCGAGTCGCTGCTCACCATCAAGGCCTTTCTCGACGGTCTCGGCGACCGATCCTACTTCTTCATCATCGCTGCGCTGAACTTTCCCAACTGCATTCCGACCGGCATTCCGATGCTGTCGTCCGTGACCGGCATCCCGATGGTGCTATTGGCCATCCAGCATTTCCTCGGCCGGCCTTCGCCGTCGCTGCCCGAGTTCGTTGGCAGGCGCGGCGTGCCGCGTGGCAGCCTGCAGCAGATGCTGATCCGGGCGCGCCCGCACATCGAGCGCCTCGAGCGCGCCGTGCATGCCCGCAACGAGTGGTGGGTCCAGGGCACCATGCGCAAGGTGACCGAGATCATCTGGTTCCTGATGATCGTGGTACTCGCGCTCCCGATCCCATTCGACAATCTGTTTCCGGCCTGGGCGATCTTCTTCTTCTGCCTCGCTCTGATCGAGGATGACGGCATCATGGCCATGCTGGGATGGGTGATGACTGTCGTCACCGCTGTGTGGACGGTGTTCCTGCTGGTAGTCGGTCCCTACGTCGTGCTCACGCTGTTGCGCAACCTGTTCTGAGCGGCGAGCACGGGTCTAGTAGGAACGCGGAAGGCCAAGCACATGCTCGGCGACGAAATTCAGGATCATGTTGGTCGAGATCGGCGCCACGGTGTAGAGCCGCGCCTCGCGGAACTTGCGCTCGACGTCGTACTCCTCCGCAAAGCCGAAACCGCCATGGGTCTGCACGCACATCTCGGCGGCAGCCCACGCCGCTTCCGACGCCAGCATCTTGGCCATGTTGGCTTCTGCACCTGCATTGATGCCGGCTTCGAACATCGCCGCTGCCTTGCGGACCATGAGATCTGCCGCCTCGATCTGGGTATAGGCGCGCGCGATCGGATACTGCACACCCTGGTTCTGTCCGATCGCCCTGCCAAACAGCTTGCGCTCCTTGGCGTAGTTCACAGCCTTGTCGATGAACCAGCGTCCGTCGCCAAGGCATTCCGAAGCGATCAGAACGCGCTCGGCGTTCATGCCCGACAGGATATAGCGAAATCCCTGTCCCTCAGTCCCGATGAGGTTCTCGGCAGGCACCTCCATGTTGTCGAAGAACACTTCGGTGCTGTTGTGATTCATCATGGTCCGGATCGGCCGGATAGTAAGGCCTTTGCCCAGCGCGGACCGCATGTCGACCAGGAACACCGACAGGCCTTCGGTACGCTTGGCCGACTGTTCCTTCGGCGTGGTGCGCGCCAGTAGCAGCATCAGGTCGGAGTGCTCGGCGCGGCTGGTCCACACCTTCTGTCCATTCACCACGTAGGTGCTGTTGTTCTTCTTCACAGCCGTGGTGCGCAGCGACAGGGTATCAGTGCCACTGCTCGGCTCGGTCACGCCGAATGCCTGCAGGCGAAGCTCGCCAGTGGCGATCTTCGGCAAGTAGCGCTCCTTCTGCTCCTTGCTGCCGTGGCGTAACACCGTGCCCATGATGTACATCTGCGCATGACAGGCTGCGGCATTGCAGCCGGCGCGATGAATCTCTTCCAGGACGGCGCTCGCCGCCGAGATGCCGAGCCCCGCGCCGCCATACTCTTCCGGAATGAGGATCGACAGCCAGCCCGCTTCGGTCAGTGCCTTGACGAACTCGGTCGGATAGCCGCGATCGCGATCGAGATTGCGCCAATAAGCGCCATCGAACTTGAGACACAGCGCACGAACGGCGTCGCGAATCTCGGGATGGGTCGGGGCGTAGGGATTGTCGGGGGCGTGAGTGTCCATGGCGGCGTTCTAATCCGCCGCCTCTCCGCAAGCAATGCGGCGTAGCTTTTCTACCACGGGGCCGTGCACATCGGCGCCAAAGCCATCCACCGTGGGCTCTCGCCTGGCCGTCACGCCATCGACGGCGCCCGCAGCGACCGTGGCATTGGTGACCGCGAGATCCTGCTCCGCGGTCAGGAACTTCGCGATGGCATCACGCCACTCCGGTTTCAGCACGGCCAGCGCCGCCATCAGACCGTAAGCCCCCCAGTTGGAGACGCCTGCTACCACCAGATGGTCGCAGGACGTCACGCTCGCGATCACCTCGCCGTTGGGCACTGTCTCCCCGATCAGTCGACGCGGCAACTTGCCCATGCCAATTTCGTTGCCGCCGTCGCCGACAGCGAGCCGTATCCAGCCTCCGCCAAGAAAAAGATCGTCCAACGGTAAGGTCCAGGCCGATACGTCGGCGGCTCGCATGTTACGCGGCTTGCCGTCTACACTCTTGCCGCAGCGCTCAATGGCAATCGCACAGTCGACACCCGCCTTCTGCCATCGTGCAATGGCTCGGCCGATATCGGTGACATCGTCGACTTCGATTCCGGATACCGCCGAGCGCACCACCCCCGCACACGGCGCGTCGGTGGCAATGCGCACCTTAACCCCGCACGCCGCCAACGCCATCGCGAGAAGCCCCGTACCGACCGGCCCGTCGGTCTCCGCCGCCGGAGTCTCGCCACGCGGTACGTAGAAGCCCGTGATCAGGCCAACCGACCTCGACGACGCCAACGCTGCTGCTGCTGCTGCCAATTCGCCTCGCGTCGCCTCGATCAAGCCACGGGTTCCGCGCCCGACATCGCGACAGACAATCGCCTCTATCACCTCGATGTCCGCGAGTTTATTTTTCCGTGGCGACATACACTCCTGTCCAGTCGGCGGGCGGCTCCGCCTTCAGCGTCTCCAGCCGTTCACGCATCATTGCATAGTATCCTTGGCGCCAACCCACCGCTTCGGCCGCAGCGACGCAGCCCTCGATCATCGCCAGTGCCTCATCAAATGCGCCACGGCGATAGGAGGCAAGAAACTCGGCCTGCTTCTTCGACAGTTCGACGAACGCAGCCCTGGATGCAAAGTCCGAATCGCCGAGAAGTGCGGTAATGCGTTCGGGCTCGGTCTTACCCTTGACCATGACTCGGTCCAGTTCGATTCCCGCCAGGCCGGGCACTGCCTCGGAAGTTCTCTCGCCGATGATCAGACCAACTCCGTAGAGCTTGCACAACCCCTCGAGTCGAGAGGCCAAATTCACCTCGTCGCCGAGGCAGGAATAGGTAAGACGCTGAGTCGATCCGAAATTGCCGACTGTCGCAGGACCTGTATTGAGGCCAATGCCGATATTCACCGGAATGTGCAGGCGCTGCTCGCGCCGCGCCTCCTCCTCCCACTCGATGTTCAGTTCCTTCAAACGCGCCTGCATGGCAAGAGCGGTGGCACATGCCTTTGCAGGATGGTCCGGCGTATCCAGCGGTGCGTTCCAGAACGCCATGATCGCATCGCCCATGTACTTGTCGATGGTACCGCCGTGTCCAAGGATCAATTCGGTCATCGGTGTCAGAAAGCGGTTCATGAACCTGGTCAACCCGGGAGGATCGAACTGCTCGGAAATCCGCGTGAACCCGCGTACGTCGGTGAACATTACCGTGATCTCGCGCTGCTCTCCGCCGAGTTTGAGCTTTTCAGGATCGCGCGCGACCTGGTCTGCAACTTCAGGCGACAGGTAGAGCCCAAATGCCGCTCTAATGTCGCGACGATCTCTCTCGGATCGAACAAATGACAGCGCCGAACCCACAACGTAGATCGTGGCAAGAGTTGCCGTCGGGTAGATTGGATCAAAGAGCAATCGAAACTGGGAAAAAAAGATCCAGGGAACTGCAATTCCGATGACGACAAATCCTCCCGCCACATAAGCCATTCGGGCAGCGGAAAGGCGCGGTATCAGCAGCACGAACAGCAGGCCGATCGCCGCCAGATACAGAAACTCCAGTCCATTGGCATAGTCCGGCCGCTCGAGAAACGTCGCTGTCGCGATCTGCTCTATGATTTGCGCGTGTATCTCCACTCCGGGAACCGAAGATTGAAGCGGCGTGTTTCGTAGATCCTTCAGGCCTACCGCCGATGTGCCGACGAAAACCACGTGATCCTTGATGCGTGCAGCAGGCGTTCTCTTGGCAAGCACATCTGCCGCCGACACGAAGCGCGTTCGGATGTGCCCACTGTCGTACAGCTGGAACCGCCCAAAAGCGTCTACATGCACGTCAGCCGCGCCGACACGGATTGAACTCATCCCGGTGCGTTCACCGTATGCTTCGATGCCTTGCGCTCCAGACCATTTGATGAGGTACGTGTTGGCTCCCTGCATCACCCGCAATGCCTCCAGGGCCAACGAAGGGTAGAGATCCTCCGCTCGCTGCCCCAT
>CAWUOG010000217.1:0-5463 GCA_963923875.1 uncultured Alphaproteobacteria bacterium | reverse complement strand
GCGGGAAACAGCGCGTAGAAAGTGACGTTGGTCAGCCCGCGCAGGCCCTCGGGCATCAGCAGCTTCGAGCGGGCGAGAACCCAGCCGACCGCCACCGTACCGAACACCGGCACGATGATGTTGAGGATCGCGTTCATCGGGTTGCCCACCCTTCGAGACGCCGCATTGCACGCGGCTCCTCAGGGTGAGGGTCTTCCAATCGCCTCATGCTGAGGAGGCCGCCCCTCATACTTCGGGATAAACTCCGCGGCCGTCTCGAAGCATGGATACAACGGCGCTCTTGCTAGGCAGCCATCGCGAGGTTGCTGTAGCGCGTCAGGTGATGCTGCTGGTTGCCGAACATCAGGTCGATCATGGTCAGGCGCTTGAAGTAATGGCTGACCGACAGTTCGTCCGTGACGCCCATGCCGCCGTGCATCTGCACCGCGCTCTGGCCGCAGAACTTGCCCGACTTGCCGATCTGGACCTTGGCGCCCGAGGCGGCCTTGCGGCGCACGATCGGATCCTTGTCGTCGATCTTGAGCGAGGCCATCAGGGTCATCGAGCGCGCTTCCTGCGCGTTGGTGAAGCAGTCGACCATGCGGTGCTGCAGCACCTGGAACTTGCCGATCGGCACGCCGAACTGCTTGCGGGTCTTGATGTATTCGAGGGTGGCCGCGTTGATCGCATCCATGCAGCCGACCGCCTCGGCGCAGAGCGCCACGATGGCGCGGTCGACCGCGTCCTCGACGATCGGGAACGCGCCGTCGACCGTGCCGACGACGGCATCGGCGCCGACCGAGACCTTGTCGAGGGTGAGTTCCGACGCCCGCAGGGCATCCTGGGTCGGATAATCGCGGCGCGACAGGCCCTTGGCCTTGGCGTCGACGGCGAACAGGGTCAGGCCCTTCTCTTCCCGCGCGCCACCCGCAGTGCGGGCGAGCACGAAGATGCAGTCGGCTGACGGGCCGTTGTAGACGACGCCCTTGTGGCCCGACAGGGACCAGCCGGCGCCTTCCTTGGTCGCCTTGAGCGAAACGTCGGCGAGGTTGTAGCGGCTCTGCCGCTCCAGCCAGGCGAACGCGAACTGCTTCTTGCCTTCCATCATCGGCGCCAGCAGCGAGTCCTTCTGCGCCTGCGAGCCCGCGCGCGCGAGCAAGCCGCCGCCGATCACCGCCGTCGGCAGGAATGGCTCGAGCACCAGGCCTTTGCCGAACTGTTCCATCAGGATCATGGTCTCGATCGGACCGCCGTAGCCGCCCTCGGCCTCCGTGAGCGGAACTCCCAGCCAGCCGAGTTCGGCCATCTGCGCCCAGTTCTCCGGCAGGAAGCCCTTCTCGGTGGCCGCGATCTTGCGCCGGCTATCGAAGGCATACTTGTCGCGAACGAAGCGTTCGGCCGCTTCCTGCAGCTGCTTCTGTTCGTCGGACAGGCTGAGATCCATCTTTTTCCTCCAGAGTCTTGTGAGCTTTATAGCCCGAGGATGGCCTTGGAAACGATGTTCTTCTGCACCTCGGTGCTGCCGCCATAGATCGTCGTCTTGCGCATGTTGAAATAGCGCGGGGCAGCGGGAGGGGCATGGTCCGGGCCGACCGGTGTCTCGTTGGTGTCGCGAAACAGCAAGTCGGGCTGATAGGGGGCGGCATATTCGCCGACCGCCTCCATCGCCAGTTCCGCGAGGCGCTGCTGGATCTCCGAGCCGCGTACCTTGAGGATCGAGGCCTCGGGCCCGGGGGCGCCGCCGAGCTGCATGGTCGAGAGCGCACGCAGCTCGCTCATCTCAAGCGCCTGCACCTGCAGGTCGACGTCGGCGATCTTCTCCCGAAGCGACGGATCATCGCTGAACTGCATCAGCGATCGCACGCCGCGCTTGGAGGCCGGCACCTCGGCGATGC
Organism: uncultured Alphaproteobacteria bacterium; assembly: GCA_963923875.1. Classification (GTDB taxonomy): domain Bacteria; phylum Pseudomonadota; class Alphaproteobacteria; order Reyranellales; family Reyranellaceae; genus Reyranella. The sequence goes on along the minus strand of CAWUOG010000217.1, from coordinate 3,589 downwards.
CCAGACGCTCGTTGGCGAGCAGGAACTTGGCGCACGTCCAGCCGGCATTCTCCTCGCCGATCCGGTTGGCCACCGGTACCTTCACGTTGTCGAAGAACACGTCGTTCACGTGGTGGGCGCCGTCGAGCATGATGATCGGCCGCACCGTGACGCCCGGCGTCTTCATGTCGATCAGCAGGAAGGAGATGCCCTCCTGCGCCTTGGCCTCGGTGTTGGTACGCACCAGGCAGAAGATCCAGTCACCCCAATGGGCGAACGACGTCCAGGTCTTCTGGCCGTTGACGATGTAGTGGTCGCCTTCCCGCACCGCGCGTGTGCGCAAGGACGCGAGGTCGGACCCGGCGCCCGGCTCGCTGTAACCCTGGCACCACGACACCTCGGAGGTGCGGATACCCGGCAGGAAGCGTTCCTTCTGCTCGTCCGTGCCGAAGGTGTAGATCACCGGCCCGACCATCTTCACGCCGAACGGAATGATTCGCGGCGCACCCTCTTCCGCCAGCACGTTCTCGAACAGGAAGCGCTGCGTGACGTCGAAGCCCGGGCCGCCGTACTTCTTCGGCCAGGTGTAGGCGAGCCAGCCCTTCTTCCCGAGCGCCTTCTGCCAAACGACGTGGTCGTCCTTGTCGTAGTGCTTGCCCGAGAACGTCTTCTCGCGCGTCGCCGGCGAGAGGTTGTCGCGCGCGAAGGCGCGGACTTCGTCGGCGAAGGCCTGGTGTTCGGGCTTGAGGGCGAGGTCCATGGCTACAGTCCCAGCACCATCTTGGAGATGATGCCCTTCTGGATCTCGTTGCTGCCGCCGTAGATCGTGGTCTTGCGGTTGTTGAAATAGCGCGGCGCGGCGAGGTGTGCGTATTCCGGCCCGACCGGCGCTTCGTTGGTGCCGTGCCACAGCAGGCCCGGCAGATAGGGGGCTGCGTACTCGCCGACCGCCTCCATGGTGAGTTCGGTGATGCGCTGCTGGATCTCCGAACCGCGGATCTTCAGGCCCGATACTTCGGGACCGGGCTGTCCGCCTTGCGCCATCTGCGACAGCACGCGCAGCTCGGTGTACTCCAGTGCCGTCACCTGGATCTCCAGATCGGCGATCTTCTCGGCGAAGCCCTGATTCTCGATCAACGGCTTGCCGTCCTCGCGCTCGGCGCGGGCGATGTCCTTCAGCGCCTCGACGCCGCGCTTGGACTGCGGTACGGCGGCGATGCCCAGCCTCTCGTTGGCGAGCAGGAACTTGGCGCAGGTCCAGCCCTCGTTCTCCTTGCCGACCAGGTTGGCGACGGGGACTTTGACGTTGTCGAAGAACACCTCGTTCACCTCGTGACCGCCATCCATCATGATGATCGGCTTCACGGTGATGCCTGGCGTCTTCATGTCGATCAGCAGGAACGAGATGCCCTCCTGCGGCTTCGCCTTGGGATCGGTCCGCACCAGGCAGAAGATCCAGTCGGCCCAATGTCCCATCGTGTTCCAGGTCTTCGAACCGTTGACGATGTAATGGTCGCCCTGCTTCTCGGCCTTGGTGCGCAGCGAGGCGAGATCGGAGCCCGAGCCCGGCTCGCTGTAACCCTGACACCACCACACGGTGCTCTCGCGGATCGCCGGCAGGTACTTGGCCTTCTGCTCGTCGCTGCCGAAGGTGTAGATCACCGGCCCGACCATCTTGGTGCCGAACGGGATGATGCCCGGCGCGTATTCCTCGGCGCAGATGTTCTCGAAGATGTAGCGCTGGGCCGGCGTGAAGCCGGGACCGCCGTGCTTCTTGGGCCACGTGTAGACCAGCCAGCCTTTCTTACCCAGCGCCTGCTGCCAGCGCATGTAGTCGTCGCGGCCCAGATGCTTGCCGTTCTTCACTTTGTCGCGCACGTCGGCCGGCAGGTTGGCCTTCACGAAGGCGCGAACCTCGGCGGCGAATTTCTGCTCTTCGGGCGTGAAAGCGAGATCCATCGACCTCTCCCAAACCAAGTTTTTAGGTTGGGCGGAGTTTAGTCGGCAGCCCGGGCGGGACAAGCGCTTCGATATCGGACTGCGGCTGCCAGCGCCGCGACGCGGAACGTCTTTACGTATCGAAAGGCTTACGTCATGCCGTAGCGATGGGGGTCCAGAACAAAGACGCCGCGCCCCTCCCGCGCGGCCTGCCGGTAGAGCGCGAAGGCCGCACGATCGTCGAGGTCCGTGACGTCCGCCCCGAGATGCTTGGCAAATAGCCGGCGGCGCAGCGCCCCGGCCACGTCGGCGTCCCAGATCCCGGCATTCATCTCGGCGTGCCCCTGCAGGGAGAACGCATGCAGGTTGCACGAGCCGATCGTCGCCCAGCAATCGTCGACGATCATCGTCTTGTTGTGGACGTAGGTCGGCCCGAGGCCCGCCATCAGGAAGTTGGGATGGCCGGCCAGCATCTCGACGCCCTCGAAGCGCGAGCGCTCCGCCGGATTGAGCCGGGCGTCGAAGACGTATTTTTCCGGTGTCGACGGCACGAGCAGGATCACCTCGACCCCGCGATCCATCGCCTTCATCAGGGGCGCCGCGACTTCCATGATCGGGATGGCCTGGTTCTCGATATAGACGGTGCGCCGCGCCGCCTCGATCGCGAGCTTGTACTGCTCGACGACGGAGCGCTCGCCGACCGCCGGCAGCATGCGCGCGATCTGGACCATGCTCGTCCCGCGCGCTGCCGCCACGGCCGACGGCGCCGGCAACTCGTCATCGGCATCGCACGCCCAATGGCCGCCGGCGACGGCGCGCTCGGTCGCCATGTTCCAGCGCTGCACGAAATTGTGGTGCACGTCGCGGGTCGCGGGGCCAGCCAACTCGACATACATGTCCTGGTGCCGCGCACCGCTTGCCGTCACGTTCGCGCCCCCCACGAAGGCCAATTCCTCCGGACGGCCCGGGTCGATCAGCCAGCTCTTCTGATGCTGGCAATACCTGCCCGCCGCGCGATCCCAGCGGATCTTGACCTGCGTGCCACGCGCGGCGAGCCAGGCCATCTGCTCGGCAGTGCCGCTGAACATGTTCGGAAAGCCGCCGGCTTCGGGATTGGGGCGCCAGACGATCAGGCGCACGTCGACACCGCGGGCGACGGCACGATCGAGCACGTCGAAGACGCCGCCGCGCTCGCCGGGAAAGCGAAAGTCGTGCGCGTAGAACGCCACGGTCGCCCAGATGGTGGCCTGCGCTTCCTCGAGCACCTCACCGATGCGGCCGAAGATCTCCGGGCCGCCGACCAGCGGCCGTACGCGATTGCCCGGCCGCGCCGGATAGGAACTCGACGCGGCGAAAGGGATGTAGTCCGGTCCGCTCACGCCGGCACGATGAGCGTGCGGTCTGCCTTGAGCTTCTCGATATCGGCGTCGCTCAGGCCGGCCTCGCGCAGCACTTCGGGGCCGTCCTCGCCGATCCGCGGCGCATGGCGGCGGAATTCGGTCTTGGTCTTCTCGAAGTCGAGCGGACTGGCGAAAGTCACGATCGGGCCTTCGGTCGGATGCTGGCGTTCGGTGAAGAATCCCGTGGCCTTGAGATGCGGATCCTCGAGCAGATCTTCCAGCGTATGCACGGGCATGGCCGGAATGTCGGCCTCGTCGAAGGCGTCGAGCCA
>CAWUOG010000216.1:0-5487 GCA_963923875.1 uncultured Alphaproteobacteria bacterium | reverse complement strand
GCAAGGCAATGCTCGAGACCGGCATCTATCCCGACTTCATCGTGGTCGACGGCAAGGAAGGCGGCACCGGCGCCGCACCGATGGAGTTCGTCGACCATATCGGCAAGCCGATGCGCCAGGGCCTCTACGCCGTGCACAATGCGCTGATCGGCATCGGCGCCCGCCACCGCATCAAGATCGGCGCGGCCGGCAAGATCATCACGGCGTTCGACATCATCCGCGCCCTGGCGCTCGGCGCCGACTGGTGCAACGCCGCCCGCGGCTTCATGTTCGCCGTCGGCTGCATCCAGTCGCAGTCCTGCCATACCGACCGCTGCCCGACCGGCGTCGCAACCCAGGATCCGACCCGCCAGCGCGCGCTCGTCGTGCCCGACAAGATGCAGCGCGTCGCCAACTTCCACCGCGCCACCCTGCACGAGCTCGCCGAGATGACAGCGGCGGCCGGGCTCGACCATCCCCGCGAGTTCAAGCCGATCCACATTTCGCGCCGCATCTCACCCAGCGAGGTCGTGACCTTCGCCGACATTTTCCCGCCGCTGATCGAGAACGAACTGGTCACCGGCTCCGCACATCCGCGCTGGAAGCAGTTCTGGGACATGGCCGACCCGCATTCATTCCGCGCAATGGTCCGTTGAAGGCGCGCTGACGCCAATTCTATTGCGCTCTCCCGCCGTTGGACGCTCAATGGCGCCAACGAAGAGGGGAACGCCTGATGACCGCACCGTTCGATTTCACGCCGCTGATCGCGCCGGGCCAGCCCGCGCCGGCCGTCAAATGGACCGGTTTCCCGAAGTACAATTTCATCGGCGGCCACAACGACGCCAAGCACGTGCCGGTCGAGGCCCTGATCGAGGCCGCAACGAACGTACTGCGCCGTGAAGGCCCGACGCTTGCCACCTACAGCCTGAACAGCGGACCGCAGGGCTACCGTCCGCTGCGCGAGTTCCTGTCGAAGAAGCTCAAGGGCCATGCCGGTATCGACTGCACGGTCGACGAGATCCTGATCCTGTCGGGTTCGACCCAGTCCTTCGACCTGGTCAACGGCCTTCTGCTCGCCAAGGGCGACACCGTGATCGTCGAACAGGACACCTACGGCAGCTTCGTCAACCGCCTGACCAAGCTGGGGGTCAACATCGTCGGCATCCCGCTCGACGGTGAAGGCATGCGGATCGACGTCCTCGCCGAGAAGCTCGCCGAGCTGAAAGCCGGGGGGATCACGCCGAAGTATATCTACACCATCCCGACGGTACAGAATCCGACCGGCGGCATCCTGGGCGAGAAGCGCCGTGCCGAACTGCTGGCGCTCGCCGCCAAGTACGGCGTCCTCATCTTCGAGGACGAGTGCTACTCCGACCTGATCTGGAGCGGCAAGCGGCCGCCCTCGCTCTATGCCATGGCCAATGGCGAAGGCGTGATCCATCTCGGCTCGTTCTCCAAGTCGATCTCGCCGGCCCTGCGCGTCGGCTACCTCGTCGCCAAATGGCCGTTCCTGTCGCGCATCATCCCGCTCAAGCTCGATGCCGGATCGGGTGCGCTCGAGCAGATGGTGCTCGCCGAGTTCTGCACCAGGCATTTCAACGACCATGTGCCGAAACTCAACAAGGCGCTGCACCACAAGCTGCAGGTCCTGCGCGAAGCGCTGGCCGAGCAGTTCGGCACCGCCGCCGAGTTCGGCGATCCGCCGGGCGGCATCTATCTCTGGATCAAGCTGCCCGAGAACGTCGACACGGTGAAGCTCGGCCAGGCCGCGCTTGCCGCCGGCCTCGCCCTCAATCCCGGCCCGGAATGGTCGGTGAACAAGCCGCACGCCCGCAATCGCCTGCGGCTGTGCTTCGCCAATCCCGAAGTGGAGACGATCAGGGAGGGCGTTAAGGTTCTGGCCGAAGTCTGCCGCCGCGAGTTCGGCGTGCCGCTGCGCAGCTCGAACGTTGAGAAGAAGTAGTCCAGCCGGGAGCGCGGCACGGAGTGCCGCGTTCCCGGCAATCGAACGCTCACATCGCCTTCGGCGCCAGCACCATCCAGTTGACGCCGAACTTGTCGGCGACCTGGCCGAACTTGTGGGCGAAGAAGGTCTCGCTCATGGGCATGGTCACCTTGCCGCCCTGGCCGAGGGCGGCGAACATCTTCTCCGCCTCGGCGGCCGACCCGGTGTTCAGGGTGAGCGACACGCCCGAGAAGTTCGCGCTGCCCGTGCAATGGCCATCGGACGCCATGATCTGCGTGTCGCCGACGCGGAAGGACGCGTGCATGACCTTGTTCTTCGAGCTCTCCTGGATGTGCGGCTGCACCTCGGGCGGCGCGTCCTTGAACAGCATGACGACCTCGATCGTGGCGCCGAGCGCGCTCTTGTAGAAATCGAGCGCCTCCTGGGCGCGGCCTTCGAACGAGAGATAGGGCTGTACGTTCATGATCGTCTCCTCGGTTGGCGGAAATGGGGTCAGGGGGAAAGGGTCAGTCGAAAGAAAGGCCGCGAACCGTTCCGGCGCCAGGGTCAACGCCAGGGCCAGCGAGGGAAGGCGCGCCCCGGGCGTGTCACTTCTCGGCTGCGGCCTTGAGCGCCTGCAGGCCGGCCTCGAAGTCTGTGCCGACCATGCGGTCCATGTTCATGAACACCTGCATCACCTTGCCGAGGAAGACATTGGGACCGTACATCGCCCAGGTGACGTTCGTGTTGTCGCCTTGCGGTGTCAGGCTGAACTCCGCGGTGTTGTGGGCTTCGAAGGGCGTGATGAAGTCGAGCTTGATCACCACTTTGGACGGCGCGGCCACATCGGTGATCTCCATGCGTCCATGGCCGACATTCTTGTCGCCACTCCATTCGTAGACCGCGCCCTTGCCGCTGGGAGCGCCCGAGAAGGTCCGCTTCATCGCCGGATCCTTCCTTTCGTAGGGCGACCAGCCCGCCCAGCCTTTCAGGTCGACGATCAGCGGGTAAATCTTGTCGGCCGGCGCCTTGATCGCCACACTGCGCTGGACGCGGAACTCGTTGGGTTTGGTGGCGGCGAGGATCAGGATGATCGCAACCGCGACCAGCACGACCGCCGCGACGATGCCGGCGATTTTCATCATTTCAGGGCCCTCGGAGCGGCAAAAGGGAGAAACTTAACCGTGTAGTTAACAATTAAGAACCCGATCCCGTCCTGTCAACCGCCCATCGCCAACCTCTTGCCGAACGGCCGGAAATCTTCTCATGCCCCTGATACGCACCGGCCGTCCCGCCACCCTGGCGCCGAACGGCATCGTGACCAGCCCGCACAGTCTCGCCAGCGCCGCCGGAGTAGACGTGCTGCGCGCCGGCGGCAGCGCAATCGACGCCGCGATCGCGACCAGCGCCGCACTCTCCGTGCTCTATCCCCACATGACCGGCGTCGGCGGCGATGCCTTCTGGCTGATCTGGGACGCGAAAGCCAAGCAGGTCCGCTACCTCGACGGCGGCGGCCGGGCCGCGCAAGGCGGCACTGTCGAGGCCTTCGCCCGGCGCGGCCTGACCGAAGTGCCCTATCGCGGCCCCCTGCCCGCGACCCTCACGGTGCCCGGCGCTGTGGCGAGTTGGAGCGAGGCGCATGCCGCCTACGGCCGGCTGCCGCTCGCACGCTGCCTCGAGAGCGCGATCGGCTATGCCCGCGACGGATTTCCGGTCACCGAGCGCATGGCGAACTGGCGCGAAGTGGCGCGCAGCGAACTCGAGAAGTGCCCGCACGCTTCGGCGATTTTCCTGAAGGACGGCCGCGTGCTGAGGAATCCCGATCTGGCACGCACGCTCGAGGCGATCGCCGCCGACGGCAGGGCCGGCTTCTACGAGGGCGAGGTCGCGGCCGAACTGGTGCGCTATGCCCACGCCCATGACGGCTTTTTCAAGGAAGCCGACCTCGCGGCCCAGACCGCACGCTGGGAAGAGCCGCTGAAGGGCACCTACCGCGACGTCACGATCTACGAGACCCCGGCGCCGACCCAGGGGTTTGCGGTGCTGGAGATGCTGAACCTGCTCGAGCCGCTCACGATGAAGGACAAGCCGTTCCTCGGCCCCGACTACGTCCATCACATGGTGCAGGCCAAGCAGCTCGCCTATCACGACCGCGACCGCCATCTCGCCGATCCGCGCTTCGCCGACGTGCCGATGACGCGGCTGATCTCCAAGAAGTATGCAGACGAGCGCCGCGTCCTGATGGACCCGGCGCGCGCCCTGCCCTGGGACCAGATCCCGTCCTACGGGAGTCTCGCGGGCGATACGGTCTACATCGCCGTGGTCGACAAGGACGGCCATGCGGTGTCGCTGATCCATTCGCTCTATGGCGGTTTCGGCGCCGCCGTCGTGGCCGGCCGTACCGGCGTGGTGCTGCAGAATCGCTCAGCCTATTTCTCGCTCGATCCCGCGAGCCCCAACAGGGTCGAGCCGGGCAAAACCCCGTTGCACACCCTGATCGCCTCGCTGGCCTTCCGGAACGACAAGCTTTGGGCGGTACTGGGCTGCATGGGCGCCGATGGCCAGCCTCAGATTCACCTGCAAACCTACATCGCGCTGATCGACCATGGCCGGGACATCCAGGAGGCGCTGGAGACACCGAGATTCCTGTCGGGACGGTTCGCGATCGGCGAGCCGCGCGACACCCTGCACATCGAGGGCCGCTTTCCGGCCGCAACCATCGCCGAGCTCAAGAAGCGCGGCCACATGGTCAACGAATGGGGCCCCTGGGACGAGCTGGCAGGCCATGCGCACGGCATCACCATAGATCCCGACAGCGGCCTGAAAGTCGGCGGCAGCGATCCGCGCAGCGACGGCGCCGCCATCGGATACTGAGGCGGAAGACCACAAGGGATCACAAGGGCTGGTGTAGCCACCCAAGGCTCCCGTCAGTCTGACGGGAATCTAACGGGAGCGAGGGCGCACACGTCTACCTGTAGCGCCGTTCGCCATCATCCATCCGGCCCGAAACCGGCGTCTCCGATGGCCCCCGCGCTTGATGGATCCGGGTCTCCTACGCTCTCACCGCAAAAAACCTCCAGCGGAGTCGCCTGAAATGCCGGCAGGCCTCAACCGAAGCACAATCCTCCAGCGCGCCGCCTGGCATTCCGGAAGGACCCATCACACGAACGCGTCGATTCTAGAAACGCCGACTTTCGCCACCCATGGCCCTGACATGTGATGCGTTTATGACAATGACTGGATTGCGTTCTAGAAATTCTAGAATTTCTAGAAAAATGCCGTCAAATCTGTAAAATAAGCCACAAAAATACAGCGCGATGTTCCTCGAAGCAGCCCCCGCAAAATGGCGAATATCGCAATATTTGTCAAGGCCAGAATGTCCTGACTCAGGCGTTACCGCCCACCAGCACATAGACCACGCCAGCCAGCGAACTCGCCAGCAGCACCGGCACCATGCCGAACTTGAAGCGGAACACCGCGAGCGCCGCGCAGGCGGCCAGCGCCATCGACGCGATGTTCGCCGACGCGAGCACCGGCACGTCGACCGTGGCGCCGAGCATGCG
>CAWUOG010000215.1:0-5498 GCA_963923875.1 uncultured Alphaproteobacteria bacterium | reverse complement strand
TCGCGGAAGCGTGCGAGGGTCTTTCCGTTTTGGCGGTCGACATGCCGATCGGCTTGGTCGACACCCCTCGCCCGCCACGCGCCTGCGAGGTCGAGGCGCGCCGCTACCTGCCCGGCAAGGCCAGTTCGGTCTTTCCCACGCCTTGCCGGCCCGCGCTGGCCTGCAGCACACACGCGGAGGCAAACGCGCTCAGCAAATCGCTGGGCGTCGGAATCAACAAACAAACGTTCAACCTCTTCGCCAAGATGCGTGAGGTCGACGAGTTGCTGGGTGCTCGCAGGTCGCTGCGGAAGGTCGTCTACGAGGCCCACCCCGAGCTTGCTTTCGCACGCATGAATCGCGGAAGGCCGGTCCTGAGCAAGAAGCGGCGACCCGACGGATTTGAGGAGCGGCTGAAACTGCTGCGAAAGCACGGGTTCAGATCGGAAGTCGAGAGTCTCCCCGGCGCCGCGCGCGACGACATTCTCGATGCCGTAGCGGTGTGCCGTACGGCTACGTTGATCGCGGCCGGCACAGCCACTCGGCTCGGCCCGGCCGCCCTGCGCGACAGCCGCGGCCTGCCGATGAATATCTGGTTCTAGCGGGCGATTATTCCGGCTTGATGCCGGCAGCGTTCAAGACCGGCACCCAGATCGCCTCCTGCACCTTCAGCCAGTCCGCCAACTGCTGAGGCGTGCCTCCCATGGCGACGAAACCGCGCTTCTTGAGATCTTCCTTGGCTTCAGGCGTCGCAACCGCGGCATTGAGCGCGGCATTGAGCATTGCGATCACTGGCTGTGGCGTACCGACCGGCGCCAGCAGCGTGTAGACGATCATGCCGTCAACGTCGCCGAAGCCCAGCTCCTTGAAGGTCGGAATGTCGGGTGCCATCGACGAGCGTTCGAGCGCCGCCATGGCATAGGGCTTGAGCTTTCCGGACTGGATCTGCTGCGACACGCTGGTGATGCTCGACATGCCGAGCTTGATGTGCCCGCCCAGCAAGTCGGTAACGAGCGGACCGGTGCCACGAAAGGGTACATGCGTCAGCTTGAGCCCGTTGAGCATTGCGAACTGCTCGGTCGACAGGTGCATCGGCGTCGTGAGCCCTGCAGTACCGTACTGGACGGTCCCGGGCACCGCCTTGGCTGCCGCCACAAGCGCCTTGAGATCCGCCCAAGGCGCGTCGGCGCTGCCGACCAGCACAGATTCCTGCTTGGCGATGAACCCTACCGGTGAAAAGGCAGTCTTGGCATCGAAGCCGAGCTTGGCGACGATATGCGGATAGAGCGGCAGGTTGTTAGCGCCGACCACCAGCCAATGGCCGTCAGCCGGCTGTTTGGCGACGAATTCATGCGCGATGCTGCCGCCTCCGCCTCCCTTGTTATCGACGACGATGGTGCCGCCCAAGGCCTTCTGCATCGACTCCTGGATCGCACGTGCGAGAGCATCGGTGCCACCGCCCGGCGGGAACGGCACCACGACATGCACCGGCTGCGAAGGGAATGCCTGCGCACAGGCAACTCGCCCCGCGGTCATTCCCCCGCTCGCCACGGACACGGCGAGCGAGGAAGCAAGAAAGCGACGTCGCGTGGTCATCGACTGGTCGATGCTCGGATAGCGGCGGCACCGCCTCCGACCGGAATCGCCTGGCCGGTATCGCTCAGCTTTCCTCCGCTGTTGCGGAAGACCTGGAGGTTCTGCTGGATCATGTTCTGCACGACGATGATGCCACCGTCGCGCGAGAAAACCGCCCCCTGAGACCAGCCGCCAATCGGCGCGTCGCTGGCCTTGGTGAGCTTGCCGCCGATCAAGCTGTACAGGACCAGCATGCCGTTGGGCTTGTACTGCGGCGCGTCTTTGGGGCGAGTCGATCCGGCGTGCGCAACGCCTGCGATCCACTTGCCATCGGTCGACATCATCATGCCTTCCAGCGATTCATAGCCGACGTCGGCCGTCGCGACGATCTTGCCGGCTGGATCGGAATAGATGTCAATAACGGTCAGAACGCCATTGGCCTTGGGATCGCCGAGGCTCGCCACGACGGCTGTCTTACCGTCGGGCGTAACCGCCGCAGCGTAGGGTCGCGGTGCAACTGCAAGAGCGCTGGCCGTCCAGATCTCGTCCGCTGTGAGCTTCACGATCTCGACTTTCGCAGCGCCATTCATGGTGACCACACCAGTGACCCCGTCGGGTGACAGAGCGATGTGACTGAGCAGAGCCTCGGGCGTCGCGAGTTGGACGGTCTTGAGCAAACTCACCTTCAACCCGTCGATCGACAGGATCGAGATCGATCCGGCCATGCGATTGCAGACATAGGCGCGCTTGCCATCGGCGCTGATCGAGATGCCAGAAGCGCCTGGCCCGGTCTTCAGTTGACCGATGACCTTGTTGGTCTTGAGGTCGATCACTGTCACACGGTCGTCCGGCACGGTCTTGGTCTTGTCGCCCGGATCGATTTGCGAGGACGAAGAGACCAGCGCCAACGTCTCATCGGGCGTTATCGCGACCGAAAGCGGCGGGCCCACAACGCTTCCCGGAACGCCGCTGATCGTCGCCAGGATCTTTACTGGCAGGGTGGTGATGTCGAGGACGGTCACCGTATCAGGTGACGCATTGGGACTGGTGCGGGTGACGCCATTTTCCTGGACCATCTTGTGGTCATTGGAGGAAACGGCGATTTGCGCGAATGCCTCGTTTGCCAGAACACTGGACGCAACAATGCCACTGCCAAGCAATGTGGCGACGATCTTCTTCATGTCTTCCTCCCCGGTCGGTCCTGATCAAGGACGGCTCGTCGGGAAAGCCTACTGCCCGCAACCTTTGCTGCAAACGCCTTTCGGCGTCAGGTCATGCCCAGCGCGTGCTTGTAGACGTCGAGCAAAGTCTCCTGCTCGGCGCGATCCGCGGCATCCATTTTCCGAAGCGAAACGACTTTCCGCATGGTCTTCACGTCGTAGCCGACGCCCTTGGCCTCGCTATAGACGTCTCGGATGTCACTGCCGAGCGCATGGCGCTCTTCCTCGAGCTTCTCGATGCGCTCGACGAAGCTCTTCAGGCGATCGGCCGAGATCGGTCCGGCCTTGGTCTTCTTCGAAACAGCGCTTCCGTCCGGCATTGTCCTGCACTCCGTGAACTACGGCCGGACCATAAGAGCGCAAAGGGCACCGGCTCAACGCCGACCACGCCCTGAATGACGGGGATAACGGGGAGCGTCTTCCCGGATGCCTGTTCCTGCCGGCTTCAGTGCTTGTGGCCAGCCTTGTCGAAGGCCTTCTTCTGGTCGGCCGAAGCTTCCTTCTGGTACTTCGTCTTCCACTCGTCGTACGGCATGCCGTAGACGATCTCCCGGGCCTTGGGATCGGGAACCTCGACGCCCTTCTTGCCCGCTTCCTCGCGGTACCAGCGCGACAGGCAATTGCGGCAAAAGCCCGCCAGGTTCATCAGGTCGATATTCTGCACGTCCGTGCGCTCCTGCAGGTGCGCGACCAGGCGGCGGAAGGCGGCGGCTTCAAGTTCGGTCTTGGTCTTGTCGTCCATGACGGTCTCCTCAGCTGGCTCCGGATATAGGCTCAGCTCAAGGCCCTCGCAACGGCGGCGCCGATCGGCGCAGCCAGCCGCCGACCCCATTCCCGCGCCTTCGCCGGCGTGTCCATCAGGTCCTGCCGCACTTCAAGCGAGCAGTGCGGCAGTACCCTCGGACGCGCATGCGAGTTGAGCGTGTATTCGTACGAGGCTCGCGCCGAGTAGGGCTCGTTGTCCCCGACCACAAGCGCCGGGTCCTTGCGCAATTGCGCCAGCAGCGGTTCGGGCAAACGCGCATCTTCGTTCCAGAGCACGCCGACATGCCATGGCCGCCTGAATCCGTTCATTTGCGGCGTAAAAGAATGGACCACCAACATGCAAACCTTGCGGCCTCCTGCCGTCATGCGGTCGAGATGCCGATCGACCTCGCGGTGATAGGGCCAGAAGCAGGCCTCGGCACGCGCAGCGGCCATTTCCTCCGTCAGTCCGACATTGGCCGGCACGAGGGTGCCGTCGCTGACCTCGGGGGTCGATCCTTCGCCGCCCGGCCAGCGATTGCAGTCGATCACCAGCCGCGAGTAACCGGACGCGACCAGCGGCGCGTCGAGTTCTTTTGCACATTCGATCGCACAATCAAGGCCGCCGATGTCCCAGCCGATATGACGCGAGAGTTCCGCATCGGAAATGCCCAGAGTGCCGAGCGACTTCGGTACCGCCTTGCTGGCATGATCGCACAGCAGCAGCAGAGGCGCCCTGCCGCCTTCGTTGTAGACGCTGAAAGGCGGGGGATCTCCCGGCCCGAGTAAGGGCCCTGAGGGCTGTGGTTGCATCGCGCCCCTATAGTGCGAAGATTGCGCAAATGAAAGATGCCGATGCCCGTGCGCTGCTGCGCGCCTTGTTCGACGCAGCCCTTGCAGTCGCTCGTCCGGCGACCTGCCTCGCCCCCTACATCGACGCACTGAAGCCACCGAAGGGCCGCACCGTGGTCGTTGGCGCCGGCAAGGCGAGCGCCGCCATGGCCAAGGCTCTGGAAGATCGCTGGCCGCATCCGCTCGAGGGCCTGATCGTGACGCGCTACGGCTACAGTGAGCCGTGCAAGCGTATCGAGATCGTCGAAGCCGCCCATCCCGTGCCCGACGCCAAGGGTAGTGCGGCTGCCGGTCGTTTGCTCGCGAAGGTGAAGGGCCTGTCGCCCGACGACCTCGCGCTGTGCCTGATCTCCGGCGGTGCCTCGGCCTTGATTACCTTGCCGGCGCCCGGTCTGACCCTTTCCGATTTGCAAGAGGTCAACCGCGAACTGTTGAGGTCGGGCGCCCATATCGGCGACATGAACACCGTGCGGAAGCATCTCTCCGCAATCAAAGGGGGACGGCTCGCGGTAGCAGCGCAGCCCGCTCACGTCCTTGCCTGGATGATCTCGGACGTTCCCAACGACGATCCGGGCGTGATCGGCTCGGGACCAACCGTGGCCGACCGCACGACGTTCGCCGATGCGCTCGGGGTGATCGCCAAGTATCGAATGACGGTTCCCGCCGCGGTGAAGGCGCTTCTCGAAAAAGGCGCCGCCGGCCAGATCGAGGAAACGCCGAAGCCCGGCGACCCGCGCCTCGCCCGCGTCGACAACATTCTGGTTGCAACGCCGAAGCGCTCGCTGGAAGCCGCCGCCACGCTTGCGCGCCAGCGTGGTTGCGAAGTCGTGCTGCTCGGCGACAATCTCGAAGGAGAGGCCCGTGAACTCGGGGCCCAGCATGCCCGGCAGGCCCTCGCCCTCAAGCCACGCAAACCGACGGTTATCCTTTCCGGCGGCGAGACGACCGTGACAGTGCGCGGCAAAGGCCGCGGCGGCCGTAACGTCGAGTATCTTATGGCCGAAGCGATCGCAGCCGGCGGCTCACCGAAGATATGGGGGCTTGCCGCAGACACTGACGGGGTCGACGGCGCAGAAGACATCGCCGGCGCAATCTTCACGCCCGATACGCTGGCGCGCGCCAAGGCCA
>CAWUOG010000214.1:0-5563 GCA_963923875.1 uncultured Alphaproteobacteria bacterium | reverse complement strand
TGTATAAGAGACAGCACCAAAGCCATCGCGCGAGGTCCCGAAGCAGTCTACGCGAAAACTGGACATGGCAAGCACCCGGGAGTGAACACCCCGGACTCTTACCGCGTCGTTGTCATCGCTGCACGGCCGCCGGAGTGGGCCGCGCCCTGCGCTTGGCGGCACCTTCGAGGAAGCTGCCGAGAATGCCCTTGGGCAGGAAGATGATGAACAGCACCAACAGGAGGCCGTAGACGAGATTGTCCCAGCCGACCGCCTTGGTGCCGAAGCCGATTCGCAGCACCTCGGCGAGCAGGATGGTGATGATCGCGCCGACCGTCGGTCCCAGTGCGACGTAGATGCCACCGACCACGACGGCGAATACCATCTGCAGCGACACCGCGATGCCGCTCACCGTGTCCGGCGAAATGAACATCTGGTACTGGCAGTAGAGCGCGCCGGCGAACGCCGTCATCAGCGCGCTGATCACCGTGATCTTGAGCTTCTCGTAGGTGACGTTGACACCGGCGGCGGCGGCGGCGTCCTCGTCCTCCGAAATCGCCTCGAGTGCGTAGCGATCCATGCTGCGATCGACCCAGCGCCAGATCAGCAGACCGACGATCCAGACACCCAGGGCGATCAGGTACCACACAATCTTGTCGTCGAACTGCAGCGCCAGGAGGTGATTGCCCTTGGTGCGTTCCGGCGTGTAGCCGAGCGATCCGCCGGTATAGTCGCGGGTGGCGGTGATGACCTGCAGCACGATTCCCGACAGCGCGAGCGTCACCAGGACGAAATAGTGGCCGGTGATGCGGAAGCGGAAGCACGGATAGGCGACCACCAGCGCCAGCGCGCCCGCGCACACCAGAGCGATCGGAATGCCGATCCACGGCGTGACACCGAGATGGTTCCACAGTAGCGCCGTCACGTAGGCGCCGACACCCATGAAGCCGCCATGGCCGAGCGACACCAGTCCGAAACGACCCATCATCGACCACGAAGTGTAGGCGAAGGACCAGATCAGGATCAGGATCAGCAGGTGCAGGTGATACGGATCGCGGTAGACGAACGGCAGGCCCACCAGAACGGCGAGCCCGACGGCCCAGGCGATGCGGGCGTTGGCGGTCATGAGCGCCGTGCCAGCAGCCCGGCGGGCCGCACAAACATCATGGCGATGAAGAAGGCGAAGGCGAGCACGTAGCCCCACTCGAGATCGGAGAACAGGCCGCCGAGCGAGATGATCTCGGCGAACAGGAAGGCCGCGACGAAGCCGCCGACGAAGTTGCCGAGGCCACCCAGCACGCAGATCAGGAAGGTGATCGGCCCGAACGACAGGCCGACGAAGGGATGTACGTCGTACTGCAGCACCAGCAGGCAGGCCGCCAGGCCCGCCAGCCCGCCGCCCAGCGCCGAGGTCACGAGATACATGCGGCGCGTGTCGACCCCCATCAGCGCCATGATCTGGCGGTCCTGGGCGATGGCGCGAATCGCGGTGCCCGTGTAGGTCCGCGTCATGAACAAATAGACCGCGATCATGCCGACGCCGGCCGCGATGAATGCGAGCAGTCGGGAGTAGCTGAAATGCATCTCGCCCATCGCCAGGATCGGCAGCCGGATGCCGAGATTGCGGAAGTCGATGCCAAAGGCGACGGTGGCGAAGCTCTGCAGCACGAATAGCACGCCGCCGGTCGCCAGCAGCTGATTGATCGGCGCCGCCGACAGAAGCGGCTCGATCACCAGGAAGTGCAGCAGCGCACCGAGCCCCGCGACCAGCAGGATGCAGAGCGGCGCCGCCACCCAGTAGGGCACGTGATAGACCGCGAACAGGTAGTACATGCCGTACATGCCGATCATCACCAGCTCGGCGTAGCAGATCCACGTCACGTCGATGACGCCGAAGATCAGGTTCAGTCCGAGCGCCAGCAACGCCAGAACGCCGCCCAGCAGGATGCCGTTGATCACGGCCTCGAGCAGATAGATGTCGAAGATTTCCAGGAAGGCCTGCATGGCTAAACCCCGAGATAGGCCTGCTTGATGGTGTCGCTGCTGAGCAGCTCGTCCGATGTGCCGGAGACGCGGATCGTTCCCGCCTCGAGCAGATAGGCCCGGTCGACGACCTTCAACACCTGCTGCACGTTCTGCTCGACGATCAGCACGGTGAGTCCGCCCGAACGGATGCGTTTCACCAGCTCGAAAACCTGCTGGACCACGACCGGCGCGAGGCCGGCGGAAGGCTCGTCGAGCAGCAGGAGCTTGGGATCGCTCATCAGGGCTCGGCCGATCGCGCACATCTGCTGCTCGCCGCCCGACATGGTTCCCGCCATCTGATGGCGACGCTCTTTCATGCGCGGGAACAGCTCGAACACGAATTCCAGCCGCTGCGCGTACTTGGCGCGGGCTTCGGGCATGAAGGCGCCCATCCTGAGGTTGTCCTCCACGGTCAGGCGCGGGAATAGCCGCCGGTTCTCGGGCACATGCGCGATGCCCAGGCTGACAATCCTGTGCGGCGCGGTGGCCAGCACGTTGGCGCCTTCCATCGTGATACTGCCGCGGGTCGGGCGGATCAGGCCCGAGATCACCCGCATCAGCGTCGTCTTGCCCGCTCCATTGGGGCCGATCACGCCCACCGCCTCGCCCGCCTTGACGTCGAGGCTGACGTCGAACAGCGCCTGGAAGCTGCCGTAGCCCGCGTCGACCGATTTCAGTTCCAGCATGGCGCTCACCGTCCGGCCTGCGCCGCGACCGCCTGGGTGGCGTGCGCATCGGTGCCGAGATAGACCTCGACGACTCTGGGGTCGCTCGCGACCTGACTGGGCAGGCCCTCGGAAATCTTCTCGCCGTGATCGAGCACCATGACGCGGTCGACCACCCGCATCAGTACGCCCATGATGTGCTCGACCCAGATGATGGTGATGCCGAGTTCGTCGCGGATCTTGCGCAGCATGTCGGCCGCCTGATCCATCTCCTTCTCGTCGAGCCCGCCCAGGCTCTCGTCAGCCAGCAACAGCTTGGGACCGGTCGCCAGCGCCTTGGCGAGCTCGAGCTTCTTGAGGCCGGCCGCGCCCAGGCCGTCGACCGTCGATAGTCGGTCGGTCGGCAGGCCGACCATGGCCAGCGCCTTTTCGGCCGACTCGAAGGCCTTGGCGGTGCTGTGACGGTCCTGGCCGAAATATCCGGCCAGCGCCACGTTCTCGAAAATGGTCAGCCGCTTGAAAGGCCGCGGAATCTGAAAGGTTCGGCCGATGCCGCGGTTGATGATGCGGTGCGGCGCAAGGCCCGCCAGCTCCTGCCCCTCGAACAGGATCGACCCCGAGGACGGCGGAAACGTGCCCGACAGCATGTTGAAGATCGTGCTCTTGCCCGAGCCGTTGGGGCCGATCAGGCCGAGGATCTCGCCCTGCGCGACCTTGAACGACACGTTGCTCACGGCGGTGAAGCCGCCGAAGCGCTTCACCAGCCCATTCACTTCCAGCACAGCCGGAACTCCGCTAACGCTACGCGCTCTCCGCCTTCTACTGGTTCGAGTACGTCGTGCCCTTCGGTAGCGGCAGCACCGCTTCGCGCTGTTGCTGGCTCTTGGGCCATACCACGTAAGACTTGTCGTCGACGTACTGGATGACCACCGGGAATGACCGCTCGTTCTGGCCTGCCATCGCCGAGCCATCGGGCGGGAATTTCACCCCGAAGCCCAGCATCGTGCCGCCTTCCGGCAGATCGACTTCCATCGCGGCCTTGCGTAGCGAATCGGGGTCGACACCACCGTACTTCTTGATGGCACGCGGCACCACTTCGGTCATCAGCACGTAGGTGTTGGACGCCGCCATGCCGACATGAGCCGAACGGATCGCCACACCGGGCTTCGCCTTGTCGAACTCCTCACCGATCGTCTTGATGATCGGTGGCAGCTTCGGATCGAGCGTCTTGGGATTGGCCAACCAGATCGAAATCGGGTCGGTGTTGAAGAGCAGGTTGGCATCCGGGCCCATACCTTCCTTCAGCTTCTCGTAGACGCCGTAGCCCGCGCCGTGGCCGACGATGGCGCCGAACTTCAGACCCTGCTCGCGGGCCTGGCGGAAGAACAGCGTGATGTCCGGATTGTACCCGGTATGGAAGATCACATCCGGACGCGCACGCTTGAGCTTGGTGACGAGCGCCGACAGGTCGGGCGCGGTCGCCGAATAGCCTTCCTTCAGCACGACATTGAAGCCCGCCTTCTTGGCGCCGGCTTCGTTGCCCTTGGAAACGTCGACGCCGTACGCACCGTCCTCGTGAATGATGGCGACGCGCAAATCCTTCGGATCCTTGCCGAACTTGCTCTTCGAGTTCTGCTCGATGAAGTCCATCGTCATCATGCCGAACTGGTTGCCGGAGGCCTGAGGACGGAACACGTACTTGTAGTTTTTGTTCTCGAGAACGGCCGAAGAAATGCAGGTCGTGATCCACATGAACTTCCTGAGCTGCTCGACCTTGGCAGCCACCGGCACGCACTGCGCCGAGGAGAAGAACCCCATCACCATGTCGACCTTTTCCTGCTCGATCAGGCGGGTCGCCTCGTTGATCGCCACGTCGGGCTTGGACTGGGCATCGGCGTAGATTGCCTCCACCTTGTAACCCTCGACGCCGGTCTTCACGTACTGGTCGAGCATGATCTTGGCGCCGATGTATTGCAGTTCCGAGCCGCCGCCGGCCAGCGGGCCGGTCAGGTCATAGATCACGCCGATCTTGAGCTTCTTTTCCTGGGCCTGGGCGACAACGCCCAGCGACAAGGCCGCGATCGCAGCCGTCGAGAAGCCCAGCAGTCGCCGGGCGAGAGTCCTGGACATCACGTCATCTCCCTAATGCCGTTTTTGTATTTCTTGTCGCTGACAGCATCACAGGGGCCGCGCCGGCCGATGTCAAGCACTCCGCCGAAGGTCAGGTGCGCCCCACCCCCGGCGTCAATATCTCGAACATCGGGTCATTCGGCGGATCGAGCACGCCGAAGAGCTGCACCAGGCATGACACATCGCCCTCGACACGCAGCGCGCCGGATCCGAGCGCTTCCGCCGCCTGCAGCTTGCGCGCGATCAGCCCATCGAACGTGGCGCGCGTCGTCACGACCGAGACCTGCGCCTTGTCCGAGCATTCGCCGACACGATGGGTCAATGTGCTGTGCTTCAGGGTCGTGGTTAGCCGCTCGTCGCGGTCCGTGAACGACCAATTGATCGTGAACGCCTTTCCGGCCGCCTTCGCCGGGTCGATCCGGATCGCCATCGCATCGAACAGAATATCGGACGATAGCCCGGCCAGCGTTTCCATGCTCGGGCCGCGGGCCGGCAGCTTCAGTACGCCATGGCGCAACTCCATGGCGCCGTACAGGAACGCGTTGCGCCAGGTCGCCGATTCGGCCTGGTAGCCCATCTGCTCGAGAGCGTCTGCACAGAGTTCACGCGCCGCCCGGTTGTCGGGCTCGGCGAACACGACCTCCTTCATCACCTGGGCAACCCACCGGAACTCGCCCTTGGCGAAGTCCGCCCTGGCGCGCGCGATCACCGCGGCGGCCCCTCCCATGTACTCGACGAACTTGGCGGCCGCCGGCGCCGGCGGC
>CAWUOG010000213.1:0-5567 GCA_963923875.1 uncultured Alphaproteobacteria bacterium | reverse complement strand
GGATACTCGATGACCTGGTAGTTGGCCTTGGCCGCGTCGAGCTCCTTCTTCAGATTGTCGTACTGCTCGCGCTTCACGAAGGGATCGTCGGCCCCGTTCAGGATCAGGATCTTCGCCTTGATCGTCCCGGCGGCCGGCGCCGGCGTGTTGAGGCCGAGCGAGGCGTGGAAGCCGGCCACCGCCTTCAGGTCAGCGCCGGTGCGCGCCATGTTGATCACGACCGCGCCGCCGAAGCAGTAGCCGACGGCGCCGATGCGGTCAGGATTGACGGTAGCCTGCTTGGCGAGTTCGGCCTTGGCGGCATTGAAGCGCGACTCCATGGCCTTCGGATCCTTCATCACGCCGCCCGAGAGGGCACCCGCATCCTTGGGGTTGTCGGCGGTCTTGGCGTCGCCGTACATGTCGGCGATGAACGCCGTGTAGCCCTGCGCGGCATACTTCTTGGCCTCGTTGTGGATGTGCGGGGTGATGCCCCACCACTCATGGACCATGATGATGCCGGGCCGCTTGGCGGTCGACGCATCGTCGTACACGACGAAGCCCTTCATCGTCGTCGTGCCGTCGCTGTACGTGACGGGCACTTCCTTGATCTCGGCATTCGCGCCGGTCACGAAGGCGAAGGCGCAAAGTGCTCCGGCAATAATGGCTCGCATGCGTTTCTCCCCAAGAAAGGCGGCGGCGAGCTTTGCATGCCGGCAGTGTCCCCGCTAGGCGGTGGCACGGTATCGTGATCCAATCGCTTTCATGGAAACGACCGAAATCAGGACCCCGAGCGGCCTGGCCTTCACCGCCGACATCGACGGCCCGGCCGGCGGCGATCTCGTGCTGCTGCTGCATGGCTTCCCCGAGTCGCGGCACAGCTGGCGCGAGGCGCTGCCCGAACTGGCGAGGGCGGGCTACCGCGCGGTGGCGCCCGACCAGCGCGGCTATTCGCCGGGCGCGCGCCCCGACCCGGGCGATCTTTCGAACTACAGCTTCGACAAACTGGTGCAGGACGCGGTCGAACTCGCCGATGCGGCCGATGCGATGGGGCGTGCGGCCAGCAAGCGCTTTCATCTCGTCGGCCACGATTGGGGCGGCCAGGTCTCGTGGGGCGTGGCCGACGCCCATCCCGGCCGGCTCGCCTCGCTCACCATCCTGTCGCGGCCGCATCCGCTGTCGTTCCGCCGCGCGTTGCAGGAGGACCCCGACCAGAAGCACCGCTCGCGCCATCATGGCAAGTTCCTCGAGCCCGACACCGCCGACAAGCTGCTGGCCGACAACGCCAAGGCGATGCGCGACGGCCTGTTCGGCCAGAGCCGGGAGTCCGCGGCGAAGCATCTGTCGATCCTGGGCGAGCGGCCGGCGATGGAAGCGGCGCTGGCCTGGTACCGATCGAACAAGGGCCTGTCGGGCGATTTCGGCCCGACGAAGGTGCCGACGCTTTATATCTGGGGCGATGCCGACGCCACCGTCGGTCCCCATGCTGCCCGGGGCACCGCCGATTTCGTGAGTGCCTCGTTCGCGATGGAGGTTCTGCCCGGGGTCGGCCACTTCGTCATGGACCAGGCCGCTTCGCGCAGCACGGAACTGATGCTGGCGCACTTCAGGAAGCATCCGGTCTAGGTTTCCTCTC
This sequence comes from uncultured Alphaproteobacteria bacterium, assembly GCA_963923875.1. Taxonomy (GTDB): domain Bacteria; phylum Pseudomonadota; class Alphaproteobacteria; order Reyranellales; family Reyranellaceae; genus Reyranella. The sequence goes on along the minus strand of CAWUOG010000213.1, from coordinate 3,952 downwards.
CATTCAAATGGGGAGGTGCCCGCGAAGGCGTTTCGCCGCCCTTGGCGGCGAAAGCGCCCTGAGTGGGCGGAGGGGGCATGAGCCCCAGTTTCGTTGTTGCTTATGACCCCTCCGTCGCGGGTTACCGCGCCACCTCCCCATTTGAATGGGGAGGAAGTCCTTGTCTTTGTCGTATGAGAGCAAGGGGGGGATGCTCCGGGGACTCTCATGAGAAAGTTGCGAATCGTTGCGACGTTGTCGGTCCTGCTCGCGTCCTCGTCGGCCTTCGCGCACGGCGATCACGACACTGGCGCGCCCCAGGGAACGCAAGGGGGCGTGCAGCAGGAAGAGACGCACTGGTGGCTCGATCTCGTGCCGCGCGCCATGGCGGGCCAGCGCATGGAGATCGACGAACGGCTCGGCTTTCGCTTCATCAAGGCCGACGGCCTGCCCGATCACGCGACCGGCCAGTTCCCCAACCGCAGCAATCCCAACCGCATCTCCGCGCAGGCCTATTCCTTCCGCATGCCGCTCCAGCCGATCAAGGCGGGGCAGCCGACCTTCTACCGTCCCAACCATCTGTTCGGCGTGGCGCTGAACGGCGTGGTGTTCGATCCCAACACCGCCGAGTTCTGGAACAACGACCCGCGCTCGGGCTGGATGATCGAGGCGCTGTCGGGTGCGGTGCCGCTCGGCTTCGACCGCAACAACGCCCATGTGCAGCCCGACGGCTCCTACCACTATCACGGCATCCCGGTCGGACTGGTCGAGAAACTGGGCGGCCGCAGCGGCGCAGTGCAGGTCGGCTGGGCGGCCGACGGCTTTCCGATCTATGTCGATCCGGCCGCGCGTCCGAGTTGGCGGCTCAAGACGGCGCGCGATCCTGGCGGGCCCTCCGGCCGTCCCGACGGCACCTACGCCCGGGACTACGAATTCGCCGAGGGTCTCGGCACGCTCGACCCGTGCAACGGCCGCACCGGCGCCACGCCAGAATTTCCCAAGGGCACCTATTTCTATGTGCTGACGTCGAGCTTTCCTTTCGTGCCGCGCTGCTTCGTCGGCATTGCGGATTCGAGTTTCGTGAAGCAGGGCGGTCCGCACACCGGTGGACCCGGGGGCGGGCCTCCGGGCGGCGGACGTCGCCCGCCGCCGCCCGGCGGAATGCCGGGAATGCCCCCACAGCGCTGAAATCCCGGCCTTCTTGCCGCTCCGCCGGAATCGCGCTACCACGCGCGCCGTTCACGAAACGGAGATTTAGCCCATGGCTCGCAAGAAGATCGCGCTGATCGGCGCCGGACAGATCGGCGGAACCCTCGCCCTGCTGGCGGGCCAGAAGGAACTGGGCGACATCGTTCTGTTCGACATCCCGCAGGCCGAAGGCACGGCCAAGGGCAAGGCGCTCGACATCGCCCAGCTCAGCCCCGTCGCGGGCTTCGATGCGGGCTACTCGGGCTCGGCGAACTACAAGGACATCGCCGGCGCCGACGTGGTGATCGTCACCGCGGGCGTGCCGCGCAAGCCCGGCATGAGCCGCGACGACCTGGTCGGCATCAACGCCAAGGTCATCAAGGCGGTCGGCGAGGGCATCAAGGCCAACGCACCCAACGCCTTCGTCATCGTCATCACCAACCCGCTCGACGCCATGGTCGGCCTCATGCACGAGGTCACGGGCTTTCCCGCAAATCGCGTCGTCGGCATGGCGGGTGTGCTCGACAGCGCGCGCTTCCGCCTGTTCCTCGCCGAGGAGTTCAAGGTCTCGGTCGAGGACGTGACGGCCTTCGTGCTCGGCGGCCACGGCGACACCATGGTGCCGCTGCTGCGCTACTCGGCGGTCGGCGGCATCTCGCTGCATGATCTGGTCGACATGGGTTGGACCACCAAGGAGCGCCTCGAGAAGATCGTCCAGCGCACGCGCGACGGCGGTGCGGAGATCGTGAGCCTGCTCGGCAACGGTTCGGCCTTCTACGCCCCGGCCGCCTCGGCGATCGCCATGGCCGAGAGCTATCTCAAGGACAAGAAGCGCGTGCTGCCCTGCGCGGCCATGCTGAACGGCGAGTACGGCATCAAGGGCCTCTATATCGGCGTGCCGGTCGTGATCGGCGCCAACGGCGTCGAGCGCATCGTCCAGGTCGAGTTCAACGCCGAGGAAAAGGCGATGTTCGACAAGTCGGTCGCGGCCGTGAAGTCGCTGGTCGAGGCGACCAAGAAGATCGTCGCCGCCGGCTGATTGCCGCTGCGACGCACGGTTCAAAGGGGCCCCGACCGGGGCCCCTTCTTTTTGTGGCCGCATGTGTAAATCGGCCTTCGACCAAAGTCGTAAAACCGTCACCAGACGGTCGGTTGCCAACGTCGGGCCGCACTCATAAAGTGCCGCAACTGATGGTCAGTTGCGATTAAAAACTGACCTTCCGTGCACGTTTTTTGCTCCTTCCGCCTTGGGCTCCCGAGCGACCAGGAATTCATGAACATCCACGAATATCAGGCCAAGGCATTGCTGGCCAAATTCGCCGTCCCGCTGCTCAAGGGCGGCGTCGCCTATACCCGCGACGAGGCTGTCGACGTCGCCCGCAAGCTGGGCGGGGCGGTCACCGTGGTGAAGGCCCAGATTCATGCCGGCGGCCGCGGCAAGGGCCGGTTCAAGGACGATCCCGACGGCAAGGGCGGCGTGCGGGTTTCCAAGTCGCTGGAAGAGGTCGCGGCCAATGCCCAGGCGATGCTCGGCCACGAGCTGGTGACCAAGCAGACCGGCCCGGCCGGCAAGGCGGTCAAGCGCCTCTACATCGAGGAAGGCTGCGACATCAAACGCGAGCTCTACCTCTCCCTGCTGGTCGACCGTGCGATCGGCCGGATCTCGGTGGTCGCCTCGACCGAGGGCGGCATGGATATCGAGACGGTGGCGCACGAGACGCCGGAGAAGATCGTCAAGCAGTCGATCGATCCCGCCGCCGGCTACCAGGCCTTCCAGGGCCGCAAGCTCGGCTTCGCGCTCGGCCTCTCCGGCAAGCAGCTGTCGAGCTTCGTCGCACTGCTCGGCAGTCTCTACAGGGCCTTCACCGAGCTCGACTGCTCGCTGATCGAGATCAACCCGCTGGTCGTCACCGGCTCGGGCGACGTGCTGGCGCTCGATGCCAAGATGAACTTCGACGACAACGCGCTCTACCGCCACAAGGACATCGAGGAGCTGCGCGACGTCGACGAGGAGGATCCGGCCGAGACCGAGGCCGCCAAGTACGCGCTGAACTACGTCAAGCTCGACGGCCAGATCGGCTGCATGGTGAACGGCGCCGGCCTTGCGATGGCGACCATGGACATCATCAAGCTCTACGGCGCCTCGCCCGCCAACTTCCTCGATGTCGGCGGCGGCGCCACCAAGGAGCGAGTCACGGCGGCGTTCAAGATCATCCTCAAGGACCCCAACGTCGAGGGCATCCTCGTCAACATCTTCGGCGGCATCATGCGTTGCGACGTCATCGCCGAGGGCGTGGTCGCGGCGGCCCGCGAAGTGAACCTGCACGTGCCGCTGGTTGTGCGACTGGAAGGCACCAACGTCGATCTCGGCAAGAAGATCCTGAAGGAATCGGGTCTCAAGATCACCTCGGCCGATCACCTCGCCGACGCCGCCGAGAAGATCGTCAAGGCCGTCAAGGAGAGCAACTGATGGCCGTCCTGGTCGACAAGAACACCAAGGTCATCTGCCAGGGCATCACCGGCAGCCAGGGGACCTTCCACACCGAGCAGGCGATCGCCTACGGCACGAAGATGGTCGGCGGCGTCACGCCGGGCAAAGGCGGCTCCAAGCATCTCGACCTGCCGGTGTTCGACACCGTCTCCGAGGCCGTGTCGAAGACCGGCGCCAACGCCACCGTGATCTATGTGCCGCCGCCGTTCGCCGCCGACTCGATCCTCGAGGCGATCGATGCCGAGATCCCGCTGATCGTCTGCATCACCGAGGGCATCCCGGTGGTCGACATGG
>CAWUOG010000212.1:0-5624 GCA_963923875.1 uncultured Alphaproteobacteria bacterium | reverse complement strand
GAGATGAGTCATTGGGCCGAGTACGACTACACGATCATCAACAAGGACATCGCGACCAGCCTCAATCAGCTGAAGTCGATCCTGACGGCCGAGCGTCTGAAGCGCGAACGCCAGCTCGGCCTGTCTGATTTCGTGAAGGCGCTACGCGAAGGGCGTTAGAAGGGCCGCCAGCCGGACGAAATCGGCGACGGTCAGTTCCTCGGCGCGCGCTGTCGGCGCGATTCCCAGTCCCTCGAGCGACGCTACCGGGTCGGATAGCAGGCTGGACAGCGAGCCCCGTAGCATCTTGCGGCGCTGGCCGAAGGCGGCTGCCGTCACCTTTTCCAGCGGACGGAGATCGGCCAGCCGCTCGGCGGCCGGCCGGGGCGTGAGGCGGACCACCGACGACACGACTTTGGGCGGGGGCACAAAGGCCGTGGGCGCAATGTCGAACAGCCGCTGCACCGTGCAGACATGCTGAGTGAGGACCGACAGCCGGCCATAGTCCTTGCTGCGTGGCGATGCTGCGAGCCGGTCCACAACCTCCTTCTGGAACATCAGGACCATGTCGGCGAGGTCGCCGGCGGCGCGCAGCCAGCGTACCAGCAGCACGGTGGAGATGTTGTAGGGCAGGTTGGCGACGATGCGGCGTGGGGCGGGGCCGAGGCTTGCCACGTCGGTTGCCAGGGCGTCGGCATTGACGATCCTGAGCCGGCCGGCCGAGACCTGCTGCAGTTCGCCCAGTGCGGCGATCGCCCGTTCGTCGACTTCGACCGCTACGACGTTGCCGGCACCCTCGAGCAGCAGCGCACGAGTCAGGCCGCCGGGGCCGGGGCCGACCTCGATAATCGTACCCTGGTCGAGGTCTGGGACGGCGCGGGCAATACGCCGCGTCAGGTTGAGATCGAGCAGGAAATGCTGCCCCAACCGCTTGCGCGCGTCGAGCCCGTGGGAGGCGATGGTTTCGCGCAGGGGCGGGAGGGCCGCCACGTCGTCCATTTCAGTGCCGTGCGTCAGGCCTGGCGCCGCCGCGCCATGTCGTCGGCCATGTCGATGGCGGCGATCAGGCTCGCCGGATCGGCCTTGCCGGTGCCTGCGATGTCGAGAGCGGTGCCGTGGTCGGGCGAAGTGCGCACGAAAGGCAGGCCAAGTGTGACGTTGACGCCACCGGAAAAGTTGATGGTCTTGATCGGGATCAGCGCCTGGTCGTGATACATGCAGATTGCCACGTCATAAGTCTCGCGCGCTGCAGGATGGAACAGGGTGTCGGCGGGCGAGGGGCCGCGGACATCGATGCCGGCCTCCTTCAGTGCGGTGATTGCCGGGCCGATGATCCTGCTTTCTTCCGCGCCCATCGCGCCCTGCTCGCCCGCATGCGGATTGAGGGCGGCGATGGCCAGCCGTGGCCGCTCGATGCCGAACAGCGCCTTCAGGCCACTTGCGGCAATGCGTCCCGCGCGAACGATTGCCGGCGCGTCGAGCGTCTGCACCGCCTCGGCAAGCGACAAGTGAATCGTTACCGGCACGACGCGCAGTTCGGGGCAGGCCAGCATCATGGCGACGTCGACGCCTCCGGCGAGTTCGGCCAGAAATTCGGTGTGGCCGGGATGCCGGAACCCCGCATCCTGCAGGGTCTTCTTCTGGATCGGGTTGGTGACCATGCCCGCGATGCGACCGTCCTGGGCGAGGCGCGCGGCCTGTTCAATGGCCGCGATGGTCGCTGGGGCGTTCGCCGGATCGGGATGTCCGGCACGCACTGGCGCGGCGAGCGCGACGGGCAGAACGGGAAGGGCTTCAGCGAAGACGGCGGCCGCTTCGGCGGGCTTGGCGATTGGCTTCACGGGCACCCCGAGACCGAGAGCGAGCGAGAGGTGCGATAGCCGCTCGCAGGAGTCGATGGCGAAAAACGGCCGACGGCCGGTCCTCCGCAGCCGCCAGGCCTTGAGGACAAGTTCTCCACCCACTCCGGCCGGCTCGCCCATGGTGACGGCGAGCGGCAGCCGGGAACTCATGGCTGCTTGACGTCGATCGTCGCCTGCCGCCGCAGTTCGCGCATATAGCGTCGGCCGGCTGCGTCGAGCTTCTGAAGCAGGATCTGCTGGGAAATCTGCTCACGCGCCGGCAAGCCACTGGCGCCTTCCTTGTTGCACAGGGAGACCACCTGGAGCCCCTCGGCCACCCGGAACGGGCCGGCCGTGCCGCCGGTCGCGAGGCGAGGGATTTCCTCGTACATCTGGCGATTGCCGGCGAGGTCGCCGGCACGAATCCCGTTCAGGTCGCCGGCCGTTGCGCCCTTGAGATCGCGCGACAGGGAATGCAGGTCGCGACATTGCTTGACTTGGGACATCGCCTTCTGGGCCTCTGCCGTGGCGCGGTTGACCTCTTCGGCCGACGCATTGACCGGCAGCGCCAGCGTCATTTGCACGAGATTGAGCCGGACGTCGTCGGGCTTCGCGGTGGCGAAGGAGCGGCGATCGATGACGAAGAGGATGTGCCAGCCAGATGGCGTCCGGATCGGATCGGAGGCCTGACGCGGCTGCAGCTTCTCGATCGCGGCATCGAGCGCCGGATCGAGGGCACCCGGCAGGATCCAGCCGAGATCGCCGCCCTGCTGGGCGGTGGCACCCTGGGAAAATTGCTGGGCGACGGCGCCAAACGGGGCACCGCGGCGCAGCTGCTCCATAATGCGGTCGGCGCTCCGCTTGGCCTCGTCGGCCTGTTCGGCGCGATCGATCGGGACAAAGATCTCGGCAACCCGAGACTCGGTCTTTCCGACGTTGCCGCGCATACGTGCCAACGCGTCGTCGATCTCGGTCTCGGAGACTTCCACCTGTGGACGAATCTTGCGGCGGACGATCTTGGCCCAGGCCAAAGTTGCCTCGATTTGCTGGAGCGCGACCTCGTAGGCTACGCCGATGCTCTGGAGATATTGGCGGAAGCCGCCGCGCGGCAGGCCCGCATTGCGCTCGATCTCCCCAACCCTCTGGTTGAGCTCGGCTTCGGTCACCTTTACGCCCAGCCGCTTGGCGTCGTGAATTTGCACCCGTTCGTCGATCATTTGGCGCAGCAACTGCGGGGCCAGCCGCTGGCGCATTTCCGGGCTGTCGGCGAGCGCCGAGCTGCGAATTGCGAACAGGACGCGCTGAGCAAGCTCGAAATCGGTTATCGCGTCGTCGTTGACGCGCGCCACCACGCGTAGCCCCTGCGCAGAGGCCATAAGGGGTGCAAAAGCGAGGATAATCGCAAAGAGGGCGCGGATGATCGGCGCGGACATCAGGTGCTTGAGCATAGAGGGAAGGAACCGCATTATATTGTGCGGTTTTCCAGCCGCAATGTGGCTGCATTACAGCGGCTGATCGCTTGACGGTCCCCGGGGCGGTGGTTTAGCCGGAGCTTGCAGATGAGCGCCAACGACCCCTCCATGGTCTCAGAAAGTCGGTCAATCGCCAGGTTTAGCGCCTGGAACCGAATTGCCTCGGGCGTGGGTTACCATCTGGACAATTTCGGTCGTTGGCTGATCGCCCGATGGCCCAAGGTCGGAAGCGCCTATGCTTCGTGGCTCGCACCGCAGGAGCCGCGTATCGGCTATCGTCCGGGATGGCGCTTTGCCGAGGAATATTACGACCTTCGCCAATGGATGGCGTGCCGCCGAGGCGCCTTGTGGGAAGTCGCGTCCCGGCAAGACGTGGTCGTGCCTCTGATCTTGCCTTGGTACGGCGGCACGACTGTCGATGTCGTATTGGGCAATGACAACAGTCTCTGCCTGTATGTCTGCGGTTCGTTCGAGCCGAACGAATTTGCCTTCTTGGACGAGTTCCTGAAGCCGGGCATGGTGTTCGTCGATGCAGGCGCCAATGACGGCTACTACACGCTGTTCGCCGCCCGGAAGGTCGGCCCGGCGGGCAAGGTGATTGCGGTCGAACCCAGCTCACGCGAGCGGATCAACCTGCGCCGCAATGTCGAGCGAAATGGCTTCGACAATGTCCGGATCGTGACCGAAGCCTTGGGAGCCTCCGCGGGCGAAGCCCATCTTTGCCTGGCGCACTATAAGCACTCTGGCCACAACACGATGGGTAGCTTCGCCCACGACGATGTGACCGCCGCTCGTCCCGAGCAGGTGCGCGTCGAGATGCTCGACACGATCATGCAGCGCCTCGCGGTTCCCCGGGTGGATGTCATCAAGATCGACGTCGAGGGGGCCGAAGCCAACGTCATTTCGGGCGGTCACCAGACGCTGAAATCGATGCAGCCGATCCTGCTCATGGAACTCAGCGACCGAGCGCTGCGCGCACAGGGCAACAGCGCCGAGGAGCTGCTTTCGATCCTGCGCAATACGTTCGGCTACGAAATCCTCAACTTTTCGCTCAAGACCGGTCGGGTCGAACTGTGCCCGGAAGGCATGCCTCACTCGGCCAATATCGTGGCGGCTCCGGCGCATCGTGTTTCCGAACTGCTGAGAGCTTAGGCGTTGCCGCTGCCTCTCTCGCCCCGGGCCGGACTGGAAAGGGCTGCCGACGATCTGCGCGAATGGGCGATCGGTTCGGCGCTGCCGCTGTGGGCGTCGGTGGGATTCGACACCGCACACCGCCGCTTCGTTGAACGGCTGACCCTGGACGCGGGTCCGATCCACGAGGCGCCGATCCGGCTGATCGTGCAAGGCCGTCAGATCTTCTCCTATGCCGTGGCGCACCGGCGCGGCTGGTTTCCCGGGGCGCTCGATCTCGTCGAGGCGGCCTACGCTACAATGGTGCGCGAATATCACCGTCCCGACGACCGGGACGGATGGGTCTACACAATCAATCGTGACGGGTCGGTCGCCGATCGGCGGCGCGACCTTTATTCGTCGGCCTTTGCCCTGCTCGGTATCGCCTCCTATGTCGAAGCCACCGGGAAGGGGCAGGCCCTGGTGCTGGCCGACGAGACGTTGGCGCATCTCGACGGCGCCATGCGTGCGCCCCACGCCGGCGGATTCGTGGAAGCACTGCCTGTGCCCAGCGGCCCACGTCGCCAGAATCCGCATATGCATCTGCTCGAGGCCTTTCTGGCGCTTTGGCAGGTGTCGAGGGAGCCCCGATACCTTGCCCGTGCGACGGCGATGGTCGATCTCTTTCGGTCGCACTTCTTTCAGCCGAAGCACGGTGTCCTGGGCGAGTATTTCGACGATCGGCTGGCGCCGGCGGCCGGGGAGGCGGGAGCCATCGTCGAGCCCGGGCACCATTACGAATGGATCTGGCTGCTGCGTCGCTACGAGGCAGCGACAGGCGAGCAAATGGGCGCATTTGTTGACGCACTCTATCGGCATGCCGACAGCCACGGTCACGCGGGCAGTGGCCTGGTTGTCGACGAACTGACGAGCGACGGGCGGGTGCGCCTCCCGTCCCACCGGACCTGGCCCATGACCGAGGCGCTGAAAGCCAACGTCGTGGAAGCGGAGTGGGGGCGCCCCGGAGCAGCTGACAAGGCGAAATCCATCGCACGTCTGATGCTCGACCGGTTCTTCGCCAGCAGCCCGCCGGGGGGCTGGGTGGACAGGCTCGACGAAATGGGCCGGCCGGCTACGGACTTCATGCCGGCCAGCACGCTCTATCACGTGATCTGCGCCGTCGATGTCCTGCAGTCTCTCGGCGCCAAGGCTTGATAAATCG
>CAWUOG010000211.1:0-5652 GCA_963923875.1 uncultured Alphaproteobacteria bacterium | reverse complement strand
TTCTGCCATTCGATGGTCGGCGTGCCGGGCCACGAGTGCAACCTGATGATCCAGGAGCTCTACGGCGCGGACTTCGATCTCAAGGAATTCCGGGTCCATGTCTCGGCTCACGTCCGCCAGTCGATGGACGAGCGCGTTCCGATCAAGCCGGGCGTCGTCGAGCTGCTCGACTTCCTGGCCGGCCACGACCTGCCGCGCGCCGTCGCGAGTTCCGCCCAGCGCGCCACGATCGAGAATCATCTCGGCAAGGCTGGGCTCCTGCCCCGCTTCACGACCTATGCCGGCCGCGATGACGTGGCGCTGCCCAAGCCGGCGCCCGACGTCTATCTCGAGGCCGCTCGCCGCCTCGGTGTTGCGCCACAGCGTTGTGTTGCCTTCGAGGATTCGAGTATCGGCCTCGCCGCCGCCCATGCCGCCGGCATGAAGGCCTTCATCGTGCCCGACATTCTGCGCCCCACGCCGGAGGCCGAAGCCAAGGCCATCGCGGTCCTGCCTGATCTGCACGCCGCCCTGCCCGTACTGAAGCGCGCGGTCGGCGTCGCCTGACGCGTTTCCCGATTTCCCCGACGCCTCTCCGCTTGCGTAGCCCGGGCACGAAAAGATCGCCGCGCTCGCGAGCCGGACACGAAAACCGCGGAAGCTGCCCAAGCACCGGCATTGACGCTCCCTCCCCCGGAACAACTCGACAAGTATCGAGCGCTTCGCGCGAGCGTCTGACAGCGGAATCCCATGAGAAATCGCCTGCGATCTCGAAGTCTTCGACATCGCCCTCCCATCCTCTTGAGACGCGGTGGTAAACAAAAAATCCCCCTGCGGATTCGCCTGAAACATCCGTGCAATCGGCATCCAGGCCGCCTCCGCAAGCGGCTCACCTGAACTCTCCCGAGGGCGTCCCGGACGGCGACGGCGAAAGCACGCCGGGCAACCCTGCGTGAAATTTGGCAGCGGCATCAAGACAGAAGAAGGACAAGCCATGGCCCGTCACCATAGGCGCCTTGTCCGGAAGCACCTATTGCGGTGCTTTAATCGCGGCTCCCACCTGGGCTAGAACTTCTCGACCCACGGCCGCACTTCGATCTCCCAGCTCCAGGCTGAGCGGTGCTGTTTGAGGGTCGCCCAGTAGGTCTCGGCGATGGCGTCGGGGTCGAGCAGGCTGTCGGGGCTGTTGTCGGGCACCGGGCGATTGGCGCTGCGGATGCCACCATCGATCACGAAATGGGCGACGTGGATGCCCTTCGGCGACAGCTCGCGCGCCATCGATTGCGCCAGCCCGCGCAACGCGAACTTGCCCATGGCGAAGGTCGAGGACAGGGCGAAGCCCTTCACGCCCGCCGTCGCGCCGGTCAGGAAGATCGCGCCGTGACCTTTCGGCAGCATTCGCCGCGCCGCCTGCTGCGAGACGAGGAAGCCGCCGAAGGCGCTGATCTCGACCGCGCGCCGCACCTCTTCGGGATCGAGATCGACCAGCGCGCCCCGCACCCGGGCGCTGGCGTTATAGACGACGACATCCGGCGCGCCCTGCCCGGCCTCGACGGCGGCGAACAGGGCGGCGACCTGCCCAGGGTCGGCGGCATTGCAGGCATGGATCGCCGCACCCGTCTCCCGGGCCAGGCCAGCGAGCTTGTCGGTCTGCCGCGCGGCCACCGCGACCTTCAGGCCCTTCTGCGCAAACAGCCGGGCCAGGGAGGCGCTCAGTCCCGGCCCGGTACCGACGATCAGCGCCGATGTGAAATGAGGCTTGATCATTGAGACTCCTCGCGATTTCCCTCGTGATTGCAGGCGATTCCAGCGGGGTATAGGCTTCAGCACAATAGGGAAGGAACGACCGCCATGGACCAGGCTCAGCCCGTCGGCCGCATCGATGTCATCTCCGACGCCATCTGCCCCTGGTGCTACATCGGCAAGCGCCATCTCGAAGGGGCGCTGAAGATCCTCGAAAAGGACAAGCTGCACTTCAACGTCTTCTGGAACCCGTTCCAACTCAACCCCGACATGCCGGCCGAAGGCGTCGACCGTCAGAAATACCGCGAGGCCAAGTTCGGCGGTCCCGAGCGCGCGAAGCAGATCGACGAGCGCATCACCGAGACTGCCAGGGGCGTCGGCATCGAGTTCCATCTCGAGCGGCTGACCCGCACCCCCAACACCGTTAACGCCCACCGCCTGATCCGCATGGCCGGCCAGGCGGGCGTACAGGACGCCGTGGTCGAGGCGATGTTCGACGCCTATTTCTGCAACGGCGCCGATGTCGGCGACGCCAGGAAGCTGGCCGAGATCGGCCACACCGGCGGCCTCGACTACGACGCCGTGCTGGCAATGCTGGCGGGCGAAGAGCACCGCCGGGAGGTTCTGGCGGGCGACCAGATGGCGCGCAACGCCGGCATCCAGGGCGTGCCGAGCTTCGCCCTGCAGGGCCACGTGCTGTTCTCCGGCGCGGTACCGGCCGAGGAAATGGCCTCGGCCTTCCGCCGCGCCTGGGAAGTGCTGAAGAACAAGGCGGCCTGACCGACCTGTATTCCCTCGGCGTGTGCCAGGCATGAAGAAGACGACAGCGGCCAAGACAGACTCGCCGTCCCGGCTGATCTCCGCCCGCATCAAGGAACTGGGCGACTGGCGCGGCGAGACGCTCGCCAACGTCCGCGCCCTCATTCGCAAAGCCGATCCTGCGGTCGTCGAGGAATGGAAATGGCGCGGCGTGCCGGTGTGGTCACATGACGGCATCCTCTGCACCGGCGAGACCTACAAGTCTGTCGTGAAGCTTACTTTCGCCAAGGGCGCGGCGTTGAAAGATCCGGCCCGGCTGTTCAATGCCAGCCTCGATGGCAACGTCCGGCGCGCGATCGATCTCGGCGAGGGTGCCAGGCTGAACGCAAAGGCATTCATTGCGCTGATCCGCGAGGCCGTGGCGCTCAACGGGACGAAGACCAAGCGACGCTAGTCGACGCTCCCGGCATTCACCCCAGCTCGTAGCGCTTCACCAGCCGATACAGCAGCGCGATCGGCAGCACGGTGACGACGATCAGGGTCGAAGCCGCGGCGGTCGCGAGGCCGGCGCCGCCGCCTTCGAGCGCCTGGAACATCACCACCGTCAGGGTCCGCCACTGGCCGCTGTAGAGCACCACGGTGGCGCTGAGCTCCGAAGCGACCGTCACCCAGGTCAGCACGATGCCGCTCGCGATACCGCCCAGCATCAGGGGCACCACCACGCGCAGAAAGGTCTGGAGTGGCGATCGGCCGAGACTGATCGAGGCTTCCTCCAGCGATAAATCAATCTGGTGCACGATGGCGCTGGCCGAGCGGACCGCGAAGGGGATCTTGCGCACCGTGTAGGCGAGCACGAGGATCAGTGGCCCACCGGTCAGTACCAGCCAGCCCGAGTTGAACGACACCACGAAGCCGATGGCGAGCACGGTGCCGGCAACGGCGAACGGCAGGGTCGCCAGCACGTCGAGCGTCGTGGCCACGCCCGAGCGCCAGCGCGTGACGACATAGCCGATCGGAACGCCGATCAGGGTCGTGCCCAGCGCCGCGCCCGTGGCGAACAGCAGGGTGTTGCCGAGCGGACGCATCTCGCGGCCGAACAGCACGGCGAAATTGTCGAGACTGAAATTGGGATGCAGCACGGGGCCGCGGAATTCCAGGAACGACAGCACGACGATGGCGAAGAACGGCACCAGGGCGAGCAGCACGATCAGCCAGCAATAGATCGTCGCAGCGATCCGGAGCCCCGGCCCGATCGGCAGCACGGGCGGCGCCTGGCGGGCGTTGGTGGCGAAGCGGCGCGAGGCCAGGAACCTTCGCTGGATCACCAGGACGGCCGCCGTGGTCAGGATCAGGAGCGTGGCCAGCACCCCGGCCTGTGCCGGATTGGGGGAGGTCTCGCCGATGAAGAGCTTGAACGCCTCGACCGAGAAGATCGGCATGTCCTCGGCGAGCACGAAGGGAACGCCGAAATTCTCCAGCGTCTCGATGAAGACCAGCAGCGCACCGGCCAGAATGGCCGGCAACACGATCGGCAGAATGACGGTGCGCACGGCGCGGCCAGGCGACGAACCCAGCCCCTGCGCCGCCTCCTCCATCGAAACGTCGACCGCCTTGAAGGCCGCGACGGTCGGCAGCAACACATAAGGATAGAGAGTCAGTACGTAGACCAGCACGATGCCGCCGGTGCCGTAGATCGAGCCGAAACCGATGCCGACCGACTGCAGCCAGGCCGTGACGATGCCGGAGCGGCCGAGCAGCAGCACGATCGCGTAGGCACTGACGAAGGACGGCAGCACCAGCGGCAACGCCGCCAAGGCAAGGATCGCGGCCTTGCCCGGTACCGGGAGCCGGGCGATCGCGAAGGCGAGCGGCACTGCCAGCACCGTGGTGACCACGGTCGCCAGTACGCCGATCTGGAGCGTGTTCAGGATGGCACCGCGATAGAACGGCCGGCCCAGCATCTTGCCGTAGTTGGCAAAGGTGAAGCTGGCGCCTTCGGAGTCGAGCAGGCTCGCGCCAAAGACGTTGAACAGCGGCCACAGCAGGAACACGCCGAGGAACAGGAATCCCAGGGTCGCGATCGCGACCGGCAGGCGAAGCTGCGGGGCGATCGTCACGGGATGCCTTTCACGGAACCACGGTCAGCTGCGTTGCGTCGAAGGCCAGCGTCGCCGCCTGCCCTTCGGCCAGCACACGCTGCGGCGCGTCGAGAATGGCCGAGCGCAGGATCGTGCCATTGGCGAGCCGCACGTCGAGGCGCGTCAACGGCCCCAGCATCTCGAGATGCACGATCGTCCCGGCAACCCGTTGCCAGCCCGCCGGCGCCTCTTCGGCGAAACGCAAAGCCTCGGGTCGCAGCGACACCCAGACGGGCGCGGCAAGCCCGAGCTTCGTCGCCTCGACCAGGTTGGTCGTGCCCATGAACTCGGCGGCAAAGCGCGAGGCGGGCTTTCGGTAAATATCGGCCGGCACGCCGACCTGCTCCAGGCGACCGGCATTCATCAGGGCGATGCGGTCGGACACCGACATCGCCTCCTCCTGGTCATGCGTGACGTAGATCGAGGTGATGCCGAGCGACTTCTGCAGGCTGCGGATCTCGCCGCGCATGCTGACTCGCAGGCGGGCGTCGAGGTTGGAAAGCGGCTCGTCGAACAGCAGCACCTGCGGGCGGATCACCAGGGCGCGGGCAATGGCCACGCGCTGCAGCTGGCCGCCGGACAATTGGTGCGGCTGGCGCTCGCCGTAGCCCTGGAGCTGAACCAGGCGCAACGCCTCCTCGACCCGCTGGCCGATCTCGGCCGCCGGCACACGGCGGGCATTCAGGCCGTAGGCGACGTTGCCCGCGACGCTGAGGTTGGGAAACACGGCATAGTTCTGGAACACCATGCCGATGTCGCGCCGATGCGCCGACAGCTTGTCGATCCGCTTGTCGCCGAAGCGGATCTCGCCCTCGTCGAGTTCGCAGAAGCCCGCGATCATGCGCAGCAGAGTGGTCTTGCCGCAGCCCGAAGGCCCGAGCAGCGTGAAGAACTCGCCCTCGCCCACCGTGAGGTCGACGCCATCGACGGCGCGCACCGTTCCGAAGGTGCGATGGACGTTCCTGATCTGGATTTCAGTCATTCAAACACAACCTCACCCTGAGGAGCGTTCCGCAGGAGCGCGTCTCGAAGG
>CAWUOG010000210.1:0-5659 GCA_963923875.1 uncultured Alphaproteobacteria bacterium | reverse complement strand
TGCTCGATTTCGGGCTGCTGACCGCCGGTGCCAACACCTCGGCGATGCTGGCCGACCTCGGCGCCGAGGTGCTGAAGATCGAGTCCGGTGCCTATCTCGATCCCTTCCGCGTCGTCGGCAAGCCCGACAACGAGGAAGGCTGGTGGAATCGCTCGCCGCAGTTCCGCTTCACCAACCGCAACAAGCGCGGCCTGGCGTTGAACCTCAAGGACAGCCGCGGCCAGGAAGTGATCCGCGACCTCGCCCGGCATTGCGATGTCGTGGTCGAGAATTTCCGCCGCGGCGTGCTCGACCGCGCCGGACTGGGCTGGAAGGACCTCAGCAGGATCAATCCGCGCCTGGTGTTCGCCGCGATCTCCAGCCAGGGCGACACCGGACCGGAGCGCATGAACGTCTCGTTCGGCAGCACGCTCGACGCCACCTCGGGCATCGCCGCCCTCACCGGCTACGAGGGCGAGGAACCGCGTATCTCGGGCATGGACGTGAACTATCCAGACCAGATCGTCTCGCTGTTTGCCACCGGCATCGTGATCGCCGCGGTCACCGAAGCGCGCCGCAGCGGCCAGGGCGCCTTCCTCGATTTCTCCCAACGCGAGGTCGCGTCCTTCACGGTGGGCGAGGAGATCCTGGCGGCATCCGCCGGCAGAACGGGCGCTGATACACGCCGCGGCAACAGCGAAGACGGGGTCGTGCAACAGGACGCTTACCGCTGCCGCGATGGGCGCTGGATTGCCGCCACCCTCGAGGCACCCGATCCGTCGTTGTCGGAATTCTGCGCTACCCACGATAGCGCCGACGTCCTGGGGACATTGAGGGCACGCGGCATCGCCGTGGCACGCTGCAACGACGGCGCGGACCTGCTGCGCGACCCCGCGCTCGCCGGCATCACGCTCGCCCGCGACGAGACCGGCACCCTGGTGAAAGGTCTCCCCTATCGTCTGAACGGCGCCGGCATCGCCATCGAGCGTGCCGCCCCTGCACTCGGCCAGCATACCGACGAGGTCTTGCGCACGCTTCTCGGCTTCGACGATGCTAGGCTGCGGGAGCTGGCGGACGCCGGAGTGACGTCGACCGTTCCCACCGTGGGGGATGTCTAGGCCATGGCACGCGCCGAAGTTCAGAAGCTGATCGACCGCATGACGATTCCTGTCATCGCGGCACCGATGTTCCTGGTGTCCAATCCCGCCCTCACCCTCGCCTGCTGTGCCGAAGGTGTGATGGGCAGCTTCCCCGCCCACGGCACCCGCAGCCGCGAGGAGTTCAAGGACTGGCTCGACCAGATGCAGGAGGGCATCAAGCGGCTCGAGGACAGCGGCAGGCGTCCTGCACCGTGGGCGGTGAATCTGGTGGTCCATCCCTCCAATCCGCGCTACCCGGGCGACCTCGAGCTGGTCGAGAAATACAAGGTACCGGTCGTCCTGACCTCCAAAGGCGCGCCCGGCGATGCGATCAGGCGCATCCACGGCTGGGGCGCGGTCGCGCTCCACGACATCGCCAATCGCCGGCATGCCGAAAAGGCGCTGGAAGCCGATGTCGACGGCGTGATCGCCGTGGCGGGTGGCGCCGGCGGTCACACCGGCACGATCAATCCCTTCGCGCTGATGAACGAGGTGCGCCAGCTCGGCGATCACTTCGCCGTCGTTCTGGCCGGCGGCATGTCGACCGGCCGCGACGTCGTGGCCGCCCAGGCGATGGGCGCGGATCTGGCCTATATCGGCACGCGCTTCATCGCCACCCGGGAAGCGATGGCGGCCGACGCCCACAAGAAGATGATCCTGGACACACGCGCCACGGATGTCTTCCTGACGGCGTCGATCGACGGCGCACCCGCGAACTGGTTGACGCCGAGCCTGCTCGCAGCCGGCATCGATCTCGACGTGCTTCGCACCACCCTGCCGGGCAAGGTCGTGGCGGCACAGGAGAACAAGAAACGCTGGAAGGACATCTACACGGCCGGGCATGGCGTCGGGAACATCGAGGACGTTCCGGCCGCCGCCGAACTCTGCCGGCGCCTGATTGCCCAGTACCGGGAAGCGCAGCAGTCCCTGAAGCGCGTGGCTGCGTGAACGCGCCCGCTTCGACCCGGCAGGCGAAGATCAGGCTCGACCGGCTGTCCAAGACCTTCGGCGACGACAATGCCAAGACCGTCGCGCTCAGCGATTTCAACCTGACGGTCGGTGACGGCGAGTTCGTCTGCATCGTGGGCCCGAGCGGATGCGGCAAGAGCACGATGTTGCGCATGGTGGCGGGGCTGGAGAGGCCGAGCGCAGGCACGATAGACGTGACTGCCGCCGACGCGAAGCGGCCGCTCAACGCCATGGTCTTCCAGGAGCAGGGACTGTTTCCCTGGATGACGGTGATCGACAACGTCGCCTACGGCCTCGAGATGCGCGGCGTCGGCAAGCGCGAACGCCACGAGCGTGCGGCGCCCTTCATCGAAATGATCGGACTCAGCCGCTTTCGAGATCACTATCCCTCGCAGCTCTCCGGCGGCATGCGTCAGCGCGTCAGCCTGGCCCGCGCCTTCGTCGCTGATCCCGAGATCCTGCTGATGGACGAGCCGTTTGCCGCGCTCGACGCGCAGAACAAGCTGATCATGCAGGACGAGTTGCTACGCATCTGGGAAGGCACGCAGAAGACCGTACTGTTCATCACCCATGCCATCGACGAGGCGATCTCGCTCGGCGACCGCATCGTGGTGATGACGGCGCATCCCGGCCGCATCAAGCAGATCGTGCCGGTCGATCAGTTCCCGCGGCCGCGGCGGCCGGTCGAGCTGCGCGCCGATCCGCGCTTCGGCGCACTGCAGCTCGAGATCTGGCGCATGTTGGAAGACGAAGTGCGCACCGCGCGCCTGCAGGCACAGGCCTGACGATGCGGACGGCCAACAAGGAACGGGCGCTTGCCATCCTGTCGCCGCTTGTGGTGGTGGCGTTGTGGCAGTTCGCCTCCAATATGGGCTGGACCAACCAGCGCTACGTGCCGTCGCCGCTCGCCATCGCCCAGGCCGGCTGGGATCTCGCTCTCTCCGGGCGTCTCGCAATCGATATCGGGGCGAGCCTGCGCCGGCTGGCGATCGGCTTCGTGCTGGGCGCCGTGCCCGGGATCCTGCTCGGCATGATCATGGGGCTGAACCGGTGGGTCCGCGCCGCGATCGATCCGCTGATCGCCGCCCTCTATCCCATTCCGAAGATCGCCATTTTACCCCTTCTCATGCTGGCATTTGGGCTGGGCGATGCCTCCAAGGTTGCCGTGGTCGCCATGTCGGTCCTGTTCCTGACCGTGATCAACACAACAACCGGCGTGGTGCAGCTCGATCGCATCTATTTCGAGGTTGCGCGAAACTACGGAACCCCCTGGTACAAACTTTTCACGCGGGTGATCCTGCCCGGTGCCCTGCCCGTCATCTTCGCCGGTCTGCGCATCAGCCTCGGCGTTTCCCTGGTGGTGCTGGTGGGCGCCGAGTTTGTCGCCTCCGACGCCGGTATCGGTTACCTGATCTGGGCCTCCTGGCAGACCCTTGTGGTCGAGAACATGTTCGTCGGCATCATCGTGATCACCGTTCTCGGAGTGCTTTCGACATTATTCTTGCACGAAGTCGAACGGCTTCTGGTACCTTGGCGACGTGATTAAGGGTGCATGATGCGTAAGTCGCTGCTGTCCCTGCTGTGTGGGCTTTTGGCCGGGTGTGCCGCAACTTCCGCAGTTGCCGAGCCGGTGAAGATCGGCGACCTCGGCATTCTCGCCGACGCTCCATTCTACATCGCGATCGAGAAGGGCTACTTCGCCGAAGAGAAGGTCGACGTGAAGCTGGAGCGCTTCAACTCGGCCGCGCAGGCGACCGCGCCGCTCTCGACCAACCAGGTCCAGGTGGTGGGTGGCGGCGTCAGCGCCGCGCTCTACAATGCCTTCGCCCGGGACTGGCCGGTGCGCATCGTCATGGCCCGCACCCGCGACATGCCGGGCTACTCCAGCGACACCCTGATCCTGCGCAACGACCTCAAGGACTCGATCAAGACGCCGAAGGATCTGAAGGGCCGCCTGATCGCGCTCAACACGCCGGCATCCGTACTGCACTTCATGCTGGCGCGACTGCTCGAGACCGACGGCCTCACCCTGAACGACATCCAGACAGTCAACATGGCGTGGCCGAACATGGGCCCCGGCCTCGAGACCAAGGCGCTCGACGGCGGCATGGTGGTCGAGCCCTTCGCCGGTCAGTACTCGGCCAAGGGCATTTCCTTCCCGTTCCGCCGCGCCGCCGATTTCATGACCAAGCCGCCTCTCGAGGTTTCGGTCGTGCTCTTCAGCAAGACCTGGGCGGACAAGAATCTCGACCAAGCAAAAGCGTTCACCGTTGCCTACCTCAAGGGCGTACGCGACTACTACGATGCCATGAAGGGGGGCCCCAAGCGGGCCGAAGTCATCGACATCTGCGCCAAGTACACCAGCCTCAAGGACAAGGCGATGTACGACAAGATCCAGTGGAGCTACATGGATCCCAACGCCGAGATTTCCTTCGAGGGCCTGCGCGACCAGCAGGACTGGTACGCCAAGGCGGGCTACGTCGCGACGAAGGCCGACCTCGAGGGCGTCGTCGACCCGCGTTTCCTGCACCACGCGCTGGAAAAGCTCGGCAAGACCGACGCCGCCAAATAGCCCAAGCCCGGCGATATCGATTTGAGTTTGCGGAGTTGAGCCATGGCTGAGACCGCATCGGTCGTCCGTTTGTCCAACCGCGGCGAGGACTGCCTGCGCACCGGTCCGGGCACGCCGGCCGGCCGCTATCTGCGCCAGTTCTGGCAGCCGATCTATCATTCGACGGATCTCGCGGCCGGGCGCGCCGTGACCGTACGCATCATGGGCGAGGATTTCACGCTCTACCGCGGCAAGGCCGGCGCGCCGCATCTCGTCGATGCGCGCTGCCCCCATCGCGGCACGCGGCTCAGCACGGGTTGGATCGAGGGCGACCAGCTACGCTGCTTCTATCACGGCTGGAAGTTCGACGAGCACGGCGCCTGCACCGAGCAGCCGGCGGAGGAGAACGCGTTCTGCCACAAGGTCTCGATCGGGTCCTATCCGCTGCGCGAGTATCTCGGCCTGGTCTTCGCCTTCCTCGGCACCGGCCAGCCGCCGGAATTCCCGGTTCATCCGGAGTTCGAATATTTCGACGGCATGGTCGAGATCGATTCCTACAGCCGCGATTGCAACTACTTCCAGAATCTCGAGAACGCGCTGGACATGAGTCATATCGGCTTCGTGCACGGCGACAACGTCGCGATCTTCAAGGGCATCGGACTGGGCCGTGCCCTCGACGCCGAAGAATCGATGTGGGGCGTGACCTACGGGTTCACCCGGCCCGACGGCCAAAAGCGTGTTCAGCAGTTCGGCATGCCCAACATCTTCTATCTCACGGCGCTGCCGACCGATCCCGAGATCGGCTGGCAGGAATCGATGTTCTGGTGGGTACCTATCGACGACACGCGTCACATGCAATTCAGCGTCCACCGCGTTCCGGCACAGGGCGACGTCGCCAGGCGCATCCACGAGCGTCGCCAGGCGCGGCGCGGCGCCATCACCATCGGTCACCAGCAACTCGCGCGTGACGTTCTTGAGGGCAGGATCTCCATGCGCGACATCGACAAGAGCAAGGTCGATC
>CAWUOG010000209.1:0-5711 GCA_963923875.1 uncultured Alphaproteobacteria bacterium | reverse complement strand
TCGCCCATCGGGTCGGCGAGCCGTTCGGCACCATCGTGCTGGCGGTCGCCGTGACGGTGATCGAGGTCGCGCTGATCGTGTCGTTGATGCTGGCGCCGACGCTCGACAAGTCCGGGCTGGCGCGCGACACGGTCTTTGCGGCGGTGATGATCGTCTGCAACGGCGTGGTCGGCCTCTGCCTGCTGGCAGGTGGCGCCCGGCACCGCGAGCAGGGCTTCCAGGTCGCCGGCGCCAGCGCCGCGCTCGCCGTGCTGGCGGCGCTCACCGTCCTGTCGCTGGTTCTTCCGGGCTACACGACGTCTGCGCCGGGGCCGTTCTTCAGCACGTCGCAGATGGTCTTTGCCGGCATCGCCTCGCTGGTGCTCTACGTCTCGTTCATCTTCGTGCAGACCGTGCGCCACAGGGATTATTTTCTGCCGCTCGGGGGAGCCGCGGCCGACGAGCACGCGGCACCTCCCAGCAACCGCGCCGCCTGGACGAGCCTTGCGCTGCTGCTGGTCTGTCTCGTCGCCGTGGTGGCGCTCGCCAAGTCGCTGACGCCGATGCTCGACGCCGGCGTTGCCTGGCTGCAGGCGCCGAAAGCCGCGTCCGGCGTCGTCATCGCGACCCTGGTGCTGTTGCCCGAAGGCCTGTCCGCGCTCAAGGCCGCGCGGGCCAATCGTCTGCAGACCAGCCTCAACCTGGCGCTGGGTTCGGCGCTGGCGACGATCGGCCTCACGATCCCGGCGGTGGTCGCCGTCTCGCTCTGGCTGCATCAGCCGCTCGAGCTCGGCCTCGGCCCCAAGGAACAGTTGCTGCTGGCGCTTACCCTGTTCATCGGCGTGATCACGCTCGGCACCGGTCGCACGACGGTGTTGCAGGGCGTCGTGCATCTGGCGATCTTCGCCACCTTCATGTTCCTGTCGGTCGTTCCATGAGGGCCGGCGCTCCGCGGAGGTTCGCATGATCGGGCGGACGCTCCGTGCGCTCCGCACCATGCGCGGCGTGATCGCGAGCCATCCCCTCACGCGCAATGAGCCGACCCGTGCCTGGCTGCGCCTGGTCTGGTGGGTCGTGCTCAGCCGCCTGATGGGCGAGATCAACCTGCCGTGGGTCGACGGCCAGCGCCTGATCGTACGACGTGGCATGACCGGTGCGACCGGCAACGTCTATCTCGGCCTGCACGAATTCATGAGCATGATGCTCACGATCCATTTCCTGCGCGAGGACGATCTGTTCCTCGATGTCGGCGCCAATGTCGGTACCTATACCGTGCTGGCCTCCGGCGTCTGTCGCGCCACCACCTGGGCATTCGAGCCCGACGCCGCCGCGGTTCACGATCTGGCCCGCAATGTCGAGGTCAACAGGCTCGGCGGCCGCGTCGAGATCCATGCCGTGGCGCTCGGGCCGACCGATGGCGAGGTGTCGTTCACCCATGGCGAGGGCGCCCTGAACCGGGTCGCCTCGGCGGAGGATCGCGATGTCCATCTGGTGCCGCAGCGGACCCTCGACTCGATGATGGTCGGGCGCGCGCCGGCCAAGATCAAGCTCGACGTCGAAGGCTACGAGGAGCAGGTTCTGCAGGGCGCGACGAGGACCCTGGCCAACCCCGAGCTGAGAGTCGTGTCACTCGAAGGCACGACGCCCGCCATCCTGAAGGCGCTCGCCGACAACGGCTTCGAGCGCGCGTTCTACGATCCGTTCACGCGCGTCCTGCAGCGCACGCCCAACGATCTCGCCCTCAGGGATGGGGTCTGGACGCTATCCAACGAGTTCTACGTGCGTGACTGGCCGTTCGTGGAGAAGCGGCTCAAGACAGCACCGTCCGTCACCGTCCTGGGCCGCACGATCTGAATTGCGGCGTCAGGCCGCTTCGAGCAACAGCACGCTTCCAAGCCCGCCGTCGGCACAGATGCTGACGATCGCGCGATTGCCCTTTGGCATCGCCGCCAGCTCCTTCACCGCCATGCCGATGATGCGCGCGCCGGTGGCGCCGAACGGGTGCCCGAGCGCGGTACTGCCGCCGTTGGGGTTGATGCGCTCGAGCGGGAACGGTCCGAAGTCGCGCGGCACCCTGGCGCGCTCGGCGAGGAATTTCCTGTCCTGAAGCGCCTTGAGATGGAAAGCCACCTGCGCCGCGAAGGCCTCGTGGATTTCCCAGAGATGAATGTCGCCATAGCGCAGGTCGTTCCGTGCCAGCAGACGCGGGATCGCGAAGGCCGGCGCCATCAGGAGACCTTCGACCCTGAAATCGACCGACGCGATCTCCCAATCGATCAGCCGCACGCGCGGCCGCGTCGAGGGCAGGCGTGCCATGCCCTGCGACGAGCCGACCCAGATCGCCGCGGCGCCATCGGTCAGCGGCGAGGAGTTGCCCGCGGTCAGCGTGCCCTTGCCGCTGGTGCGGTCGAACGACGGCGAGAGTCTGGCCAGGCGTTCGAGCGAGGTGTCCTTGCGCGGAATGGTGTCGTGCTTCGTGTCGCCGATCGGGATCACGAGATCGTCGAAGAAGCCCCTGTCCCAGGCGGCGACGGCGGTGCGATGGCTTCGCAGCGCGATCTCGTCCTGCTCCTGCCGGCCGATTTGCCACTCCTTGGCGGTGATCTCGGTGTGCTCGCCCATGCTGAGGCCGGACGTACGGTTGGCGACCGCCGGGATCCAGAGCCGGATGTCGCGCAGTTGCACATGTGTCACGTGGTCGAGCTTCTGGCCGAGCGACCGCGCCTGCTGGAACTTGCGCAACCAGTCGGAAAGCCTCTGGCCCAGCCCGATTTGCACGCGACTCAGGCTGTCGACGCCGCCGACCAGTGCCAGATTGCAGCTGTCGCCGTCGATCATGCCGGCCGCCTCGATGGCGCCGATCATGCTGGTCGAGCAGGCCATGACCGTCGAGAAGGCCGGTATCGTCGGATCGATGCCGGCATCCATCAGCACTTCGCGCGCGATGTTGCTCCACATCAGACTGGGCACAACCGCGCCCCAGACCGCGAAGTCGGGACGGCCGCGGTTCAGCAACCCGACCATATGGCGGGCCACCGGCACCGAGAGCTCTATCGCGTCGAGATCGGCCAAGGCGCCGTCGACCTTGGCGAAGGGAGTGCGGACGCCTGAGGCGACCCAGACGTCGGTGGTACGCGCCATGAAGCGCTAGGCCGCCTGTTCGAGCGTCGAGGCGACGTCGCGCGTGGTGACGCGGCGCAGGTCTCGCACCTTGGTCGTATCAAACGGGCGCGCACGATGCATGGTGCAGCGATTGTCCCAGACCACGAGATCGCCGGCGCGCCATTTGTGCGTGTGCACGAACGGCGGCCTGGTCGCGTGCTCCATGAGGTCCATCAGCAGCAGGCGGCCGTCCGGCACCGGCATGCCCTCGATATGCGAGGCGTGCGCGGCGAGATAGAGCGTCTTGCGATGCGAGCCGGGGTGGGTGCGCACGACCCTCTGCGGCACCGGTGGCAGCGCGGCCTGTTCCTCGGGGGTGTACTTCGCCTTGTTGACGTCGAGCTGGCCGCGGCTGTGCCAGATCGAATGGATGGCGACCAGTCCTTCGAGCTGCGTCTTCGTCTTCTCCGGCAGGGCGTCGTAGGCGGCGCGCATGTCGGCGAATTCGGTGTCGCCGCCCTCGTCGGGAATGACGTGCGCATAGAGCAGCGACAGCGCCCCGGGCACGGCGCGGAACGAGGCGTCGGTATGCCAGAGGCGATTGGCCAGCCAGTCGAGCCGGCGCCGGGCATTGACCTCGAGCACGTTGCCGTCGCCGTCGAGGTTCGAGATGTCGGCGATCTCGGTGCGTTCCAGGCGATGCTTGATGCCCTGGTGACGGGCGCGCTGAGCCGAGGAGTGGATCGGGCCGAATTGCGCCGAGAAGTCGATCTGCTGGGCATCGCTGAGCTTCTGGCCGCGAAACACCACGACCGCGTACCGATTGATCGCGCTTTCGATGGCATCGCGATCGGCGGATCTCAGGGGCTGCGCGAGGTCGATGCCGGAAATCTCGGCAACGAAATCCGGCCGGGTAGGGCCTCCCGACGGGGTCACATGGATGCTCATGACCGGCTCCTGCGGCTATGGTAGCCAGAAGCACATCATCCGTCAGGAAACGCCATGCCGCAAACCATGAAACTCGCCCTGCTCGACGACTACCAGAAGGTCGCCTTGCGCATGGCCGACTGGGACCGCCTGCGCAAGCGCGGCATCGAGATCTCGGTGTTTCACGAGCCCTTCAAGTCGGTCGACGATGCCGCCGCCAAGCTCGCGCCGTTCGACATCCTCGGACTGTTGCGCGAGCGCACCGCGTTCCCGAAGGCGCTGATCGACAGGCTGCCCAACCTCAAATTCATGGTCCTGACTGGCGCCCGCGCCGCCAGCCTCGACGACAAGGCGGCGGCGGCCCGCGGCATTCCGGTCTCGACCACACCGGGTGGCGGCTCCAATGCACCGACCGCGGAGTTGGGCTGGGCGCTGCTGATGATGTGCGCGCGCGATCTCGGCAAGGCCGAGCGACTGGCGCGCACCGGCAAGTGGCACGACGGCATCGAGCAGGCGATCGTTCTCGAGGGCAAGCGACTCGGCGTGCTGGGCCTAGGCAAGCTCGGCAGCCGCGCCGCGCGGTACGGCAAGGCCTTCGGCATGGACGTCGTGGCCTGGAGCCAGAACCTCACGCCGGAAAAGGCCGCCGAAGGCGGCGCCAGGTACGTGACCAAGGACGAACTGCTCGCGACCTCGGATTTCGTCTCGATCCATCTCGCCCTGTCGGATCGTACGCGCGGGCTGATCCAGGCGGCCGATCTCGCGAAGATGAAGAAGACGGCGATCCTCGTGAACACCTCGCGCGGGCCGATCGTCGACGAGGCGGCGCTGATCGCCGCGCTCAAGAATCGCACCATCCTGCATGCCGGGCTCGACGTGTACGACAAGGAGCCGTTGCCGGCCGATCATCCGCTGACCAAGCTCGACAATGTCACGCTCATTCCGCATCTGGGCTACGTGGTCGAGGACAGCTACCGTCATTTCTACAAGGGCACGATCGAGGACATCGAGGCGTGGCTGGACGGCAAGCCGATCAACGTCCTCAATCCGGACGCTCTCAAGAAGTGAGGAGCCTTTCCCCGTTGGGGCGGAGGAAAGCGGCAGCACCTTGTCTGTTGCTGGCGGAGCGGAGTTGGACCGCGGAAGCGTACGACACTTCGAGGCAACCCGGGCGCCGGCTCATGGCCCGGCGGCCCGCGGCGCTCGCATCCTGACGACGATCAGCCAGACCGAGGCGGCCAGGATGATCGCCGCCATCAGCCATTCGGCCGTTGCCAGCCGGGGGGATGCCACCCAGCCGAAATGAGCAGCCCCGGCCTCGAGCGCGATGGCGAAGAACGGCATCGCGGTGAGGGCGATCAGATAGGTCTGCACGCCGGTGTGGTTGATCGTCCAGAAGCCGAGCCATGTGCCTGGCGCGCGGAACAGCAGGCCCGCCAGCACGGCGTAAAGCCAGAGGTCGAGGCGACCGAACGCGTCGCCGCCGCCCGCCCACGGCGAGGTCATGACGCCGACCAGTCCGAGCAGCGTCCAGACGAGGATCAGGGCAAGCGATGCCGCGACCAGGATCTCGCCGGTGAACCGGCTTCGCGCGACCGTGTCGGTCGAGCGATTGCGCGGATGGAAGGCGATCATCCATGAGCCCGCAACCGCCATGGTCTCCGACAGGAACAGCCACGCGAGCCCGCGCCAGCCCTCGCCGC
>CAWUOG010000208.1:0-5712 GCA_963923875.1 uncultured Alphaproteobacteria bacterium | reverse complement strand
GGCCAGGGTCGTGGCCAGGGCGGCGGCCGTGTCGCCGGTCTACGGTAGGCGTGTTGTCCGCACCGCGCCAAGGGCGGAGACGCATTTCCATGAGATCCGGCTCAGGTCGCGGGCTGTTCCAGGATGCCGAGTTGCTTCAGCCGGGCGATCTCCTGGGCGGAGTAGCCCGCCTCCCGCAGCACCTGTTCCGAATGCTGGCCGACGGACGGCGCGCGAACCGGGGCGGCCTTGGGAGCATCGTCGATATGGAACGGACTCGACACGGTAAAGCCCTTGCCGTCGGCAAAGGGTACCAGCGCGCCGATCGCGCGGGATTGCGCGTCGTCGCCGGCCTCGTTGACCGAATAGACGGCGCCGAATGTCACGCCGGCTGCTTCGAGGAGAGGGCGCCACTCGGCCAGATCGCGCTTGGCGAACACTTCGTCGAGGATCGCGGTCAGGGCCCGGGCGTTCTGCCGCCGCGCCTCCTTGGTGGCGAAGCGCGGATCCTCGACCAGATGGCTGGCGTCGATCGCCTTCAGGAAACTTTCGAGCTGCCGCACCTCGTTGTGCAGGGCCATCAGGAACCAGCGGCCGTCGCGGCAGCGATAGTGGTTGGCCAGCGCGCTCGGCGTCTCGACCCGCGGCGGCCGCAATTTGACGTGCTCGCCGAACAGGCGGTTCTGGACGTAGCAGCCGTTCGCCCACAGGCCGTTCTGCAGCAGCGAGGTCTGCGCCACGCCGCCCTTGCCCGTCCGCTCGCGGCGGTACAGCGCCGTCACGATCGCGGCATAGAGGCCGGTCGCGGTGGGATGGTCGCCCAGGCCGGGCACCGAGCGGACCGGTTCGGTCTCGGTCGTGGCCCGGATCATGTCCATCAGGCCGGTGCGGGCCCAGTAGGCGGTGGCGTCGAAGCCGGTGCGGGCCGCCTCGTCGCCGGCCTCGCCGTAGGCGGAGATCGAGCCGTAGACCAGCCGCGGGTTGATCGCCAGCAGGTGGCTGGCGGCGATCTTCAGGCGCTCGCGCACCGGCAGCGGAAAGTTGGTGATGAAGACGTCGGTCGAGGCGATCAGCCGGTACAGCACGTCGAGGCCGTCGGGATGCTTGAGGTCGATCGCGAGACTCTTCTTGTTGCGCGCCGTGAGCTGCCACCAGTAGTCGGTCGTCTTGCCGGGCACCGGAACCGACGCCCGCCACGGATCGCCGGCGCCCGGCGGCTCGAGCTTGATCACCTCGGCGCCGAAGTCGGACAGGATCGTCGCCGCCGCGGGGCCGGCGATCCAGCTCGCGCAGTCGATGACCTTCAGGCCCTGGAATATTCCGTCGGTCATCGCATGCTGCCCCTTCGAGTAGGACCGCCTCATCCTGAGGAGCGCCGAAGGCGCGTCTCGAAGGATGGGGCGCAGGCAAGGTGCGCGTACCCATCCTTCGAGACGCTCGCTTTGCTCGCTCCTCAGGATGAGGCGAGTGGGTGGCTCCGCCAGTCTCCGCCCTGCCTCGATGATTTGGCTGGATGGAGAACGGCGTCGATCCTCCGCATGATATCGTGGACAGGACCGTCGGACAGGAGGGGGAATGCCGGAAGGGTTTGCAGGGCGAGTGGCGCTGGTGACCGGCTCGGGGAACGGCATCGGCCGCGCGACCGCGCTTCGGCTGGCGGCGCAGGGCGCGACCGTCGGCGTGAACGACCTGAAGCCCGAATTCGTCGAGAAGGTCGTGAAGGAGATCGAGAGCGCCGGCGGGCGCGCGATCGGGCTGGTCGAGAACGTCTCCTCGCGCGAGGGCATGCGGCGGGTCGTGCTGGGCCTCGGCGAACGGGCCGGACGTCTGGACGTGCTGGTGAACAATGCCGCCTGGGTGCGCTACCAGGCGATTCCCGACGTCGCGCCGGAGACGCTGGATCGCATGCTCGAAATCGGCTTCAAGGCGGTGGTCTGGGGCATCCAGGCGGCGGCCGAGGCGATGGACCCCGGGCGCGGCGGCGCCATCGTCAATCTCGCGTCGATGGCCGGGATCGTCTCGGCGCGCAACAGCATCGTCTACAGCGGCATCAAGGCCGGCATCATGGGCATCACCCGGGCCGCGGCCGCGGAATTGGGGGCGCGGAAGATCCGGGTCAATGCGGTGGCGCCCTCGGCCGTACCGACCGAAGGCACGCAGCGCAATCGCAATGTCGAGCGCGATGCCCAGCGCGTCGCCCGCACGCCGCTCGGCCGCCTCGGAACGGTCGACGACATCGCGGGCGTCGTCTGCTTTCTCGCCGGCGACGACAGCGGCTTCCTCACCGGACAGACGATTGCCGCCGACGGCGGCTACACGACAGCCAACCTGCTCGGCTGAAGACCGGGGACTGGTGATTGGCGGCTAGTGGCTCGGCTTGGTCGGGAACGGCGTGAGCTGCAGCTCGTGCGTCCAGCAGGATCTGTCCTGGGTGTGAAGATAGAAGAACGCCTCGGCGATCTTCATCGGGTTGATGATGATGTCGGGGTTGTTGTGCGCCCGGGGCAGCGCCCGCGTACCGGGCGAATCGATCAGCCCGTCGATCACGACATTGGCGACGTGGACGCCGTGCTCGGAATATTCCTCGGTCAGCACCTGGGCCAGCGTGCGCATCATCACGCGCGGGTAATAGAGCGATTCGCCGGTGTTGCGCTTGGTGCCACGCAGCGACTTGGCGTTGTTCGAGAAGAAGAAAGAGCCCGAGCCCCGCTTGCGCATGGCGGGTAGCACTTCCTTGGCCACCAGGAACGGGCCGCGGCTCGCAATATGGTGGGCGGTGTCGAACATCTCGACCGGGATGTATTCGAGCAGCTCCTGGCCGGCCGGCAGGTCGCGGCCCTCAAGGTAGCCGGCATTGTAGATCAGCACCTCGGGCTCGCCCGCTTCGGCGCGGATGGTGGCGAAGGCCGAAGCGATCGATTTCTCCGACGACAGGTCGAGTTCGACGGTCATGCAGGCATTGCCCTGCTGCTTGATCGCCGCTTCGAGCGCCGCGGCGTTCGAAGCCGTGCGCGTCGTCAGCACGGTGAAGAAGCCTTCCTTGGCGAATTTCTGCGCCAGCGCGCCGCCGACACCCCAGCGCATGCCGACGGGGATGCTGCTGTCGTCGAGGGCCTTGCCATGCGCCAGTTTTGTGTTGCGTCCGTCGGACTGCCACTTCGAGGTCGCACCGATGATGACGGCGACGGGCTGGGATCTGGTGTTGCGGGTCATGGGAGGGCTCCCTCTGCGCCTATTTCAGCCGAGGCTGGTGGAACTTGTACGGCGGATAGTCCTTGGCGATGTCCGACATGACCTCGATCAGCGTCGGGGCATCGCTGGCCAGCGCTTCCTTGAGCGCGCCGCGCAGGCCGTCGGCGGTCTCGACCCGCCACGACGGAACGCCGAAGGACTTCGCGTATGCCTGGAAGTCGGGGTTGGTCAGCACCGACCCGGAATGGCGTCCCTCGTAGAGCCGCTGCTGGTCGCGCAGCACGTTGCCGTAGGAGGCGTTGTTCACCACCACCGTCACCAGGTTGATGCCGAACTGCCTGGCCGTGGCGAGGTCGGAGCCGCCGAACAGGAAGCCGCCGTCGCCGGCGACGGAGATCACCGGGCGATCGGGATTGGCCACCTTCACGCCCAGCGCCGTCGGGAAGCCGTAGCCCAGGGTGCCGGAGAAGCCCGAGGAGATCAGGCGGCGCGGCTGGTGGACGGGATAGCCGTACCAGATCATGTAGCCGAGCTGCGTCACCTCATCGACCACGATGCCGTCGTCGGGCAGCGCCTCGCGGATCGCCCGCATGTAGGAATATTGCGGGTCGGCCTTGGCGACCGCGGCTTGTGCCGCCTCGCGGGCCGCCTTCACCGCGTCGCGCCACGCCGCGCCGTCCTTTTTCTTCACCAGTGCCGCGAGGGCGCGCGCGCCGTCGGCGGCATCCGCCACGATCGCCACGTCGACGGCGAGCCTTCGATGCTCGATCGGGTCGATGTCGATGCGCGCCGTCTTGAGGCCGGCCGGCGCCGGCGCATAGCGGCCGATCGGAAAGTCGAGCCGCGTGCCGATGCCGATCAGCAGATCGGTCTTCTCCCACAACTCGAAGCCGCCGACCGTGCCCAGCGACAGCGGATGGCGTGAATCGACCACGCCCTTGCCCATGCGGAACGACACGACCGGCGCGCCGATCTTCTCGGCGAGTGCCAGGATCTCCGGCCCGGCGTCGACCGCGCCGCCGCCGACCCAGATCATCGGCGCCCTGGCGCCGTCGACCAGCCGGGCCAGCGCGGCGATCTTGTCGGGATCGGGCAGGGGATTGGCGCGCTTTCCCAGCGGGTCGACCGGCGTGACGTCGGCGGTCGCGGGGAACATGTCCCACGGCATCTCGACCGCGACCGGACCGGGACGGCCCGACATCATCGCCTGGAAGGCGCGCGCCATGACCTGCGGCGCCTCGGTCGGATGCTCGATGCGCTCGGCGAATTTCAGCAGTGTCTTCAGGGTCGCGAGCTGGTCGGGCATCTCGTGCAGCTGGCCGCGGCCGCGGCCGATCATGGCGCTCGGCACCTGGCCGGTGATGCACATGACCGGTGCGTTGACGCCCCACGCCGTGGTCAGCGCGCCCATGGTGTTCATCACCCCCGGGCCCGGCACCACGGTGAAGGCCGACGGCTTGCCCGTCGACTGGGCGTAGCCCAGCGCCATGTAGGCGGTGGTCTGCTCGTGCCGGGCGTTGAGCACCTTCAGGCGATTGGCGTTGCGCGCGAAGGCGTCGAACAGGCCGTACATCTGGACGCCGGGCAATCCGAAGATCGTGTCGACGCCGTGACGCAGCAGGGAATCGACGATGGCGTCGCCACCGGTCATGCGAGGCATGGGCTTCGAGCTTCCTCTCTCTAATTCTGCCGTCGATCTTGCCATGTTCGGGGCAAGGCTCTACCGGCGCGTGCCGTGCGGCCCCGCGGTCAACTCGCCAAGCGAACGGTAGCGAGAGAAGATGCCTAGTACGGTTCGATCGTTCTCTTCCGGCCCGTCCGCGGGAGCGCAGGAGGCAAGCCGGCGAGGGTGTTGAGGAGGATGCCCCGCGTATCGGCGGGATCGACGACATCGTCGTAGCCGAAGCGTCCCGCGACCTCGAGGGCCGTATTGTAGCGCTTGAGTTCGTCGGTGCGTTCGCGATGGGCCGCTGCGCGCCGCTCGGCGTCGCCGATCGCGTCCAGTTCCTTGCGGTAGATGATGCTCGCGGCACCCTCCAGGCCCATGCCGCCGTATTCGGCGGTCGGCCAGGCCAGCAGGATCGCGGGGCTGAGCGGCCGCGAGCCCATGATGTAGTAACCCAGGCCATAGGCCTTGCGCAGCACGACCGTCATGATCGGGATCGTGGCATTCGCCAGCGCTGCCAGCAGACGCGCGCTGCGCCGGACCAGGCCGGTCTTCTCGATGTCCGGCCCGACCATCAGGCCGGGCGTGTCGCACAGCACGAGCAGAGGGATGTCGAAGGCGTCGCAGATCTGCACGAAACGCGCCGCCTTCTCGCAGGCCGGTCCGTCCATGGCGCCGGCCAGGTACATCGGCTGGTTGGCGATCACGCCGACGGTACGGCCCCCCAACCGCGCGAACGCCGTGATCATCGCCCGGCCGTAGCCGCCGCGCAGTTCCTGAACGCTGTCCTTGTCGGCGAGGCCCGCAATCACCCGGCGCACGTCGTAGGCGCGTCGTGGATTCTCCGGCACCAGGCCGCGCAGCAGCGTCTGGTC
>CAWUOG010000207.1:0-5716 GCA_963923875.1 uncultured Alphaproteobacteria bacterium | reverse complement strand
GGCGCTGCTCTGGAGCCCGAGAACCAAAAGGGCGTCACTAGCCTGATGGCGCAGCTCATGACCGACGGCGCCGGCAATCTGCCGTCACAGGCCTTCAGGAAGCGCGAAGAGGAGACAGCCGTTTCAATGGGCTTCAGCGCTTCGCTCGACCGCATCGGCGGGTCGCTGCGTGCCCTGACCGCCAATCGCGAAGACAGTCTCGAATTGCTGCGCCTGGCGCTCACTGCGCCACGCTTCGACGCCGACATGATCGAGCAACGTCGGGCGCAGTTCATCGCCAGCCTCAACCAGGCAAGCCAGCGGCCTCAGACCGTGGCCGGCCGCACCCTGATGGGGGCGGTCTTCGCCAATCATCCCTATTCGCGCGATTCGGAAGGTGTGCGCGAGACGCTGAAGACGCTCTCGGCCGACGACATCAGGAAGCGCTGGTCCACTCTGGTCGACCGCAGCGGACTGGTGATCGCCGCAGTCGGTGACATTTCCGAGGCCGATCTGGGGCGGGCGCTCGATAAGGTCTTCGGCGGCCTGTCCGCGGGCGCCGTCAAACCACTGCCTCCGGCCTGGACGCCGACCTCGAAGCCGCGCACCATCGTGATTGAACGGCCGGTGCCGCAGTCGGTCGTGCAGATGGCCTTGCCCGGAATCGCCCGTCTTGATCCGGACTGGTATCCCGCCTTCATCATGAATCACGTCCTGGGCGGCGGCGGCCAGCAGTCGCGCCTGTTCACGGAAGTCCGCGAAAAGCGCGGCCTGACTTATGGCATCTCCAGCAGTCTCAGGACCTGGACGACGGCCTCGCTGCTCACCATTTCGACGGCCAGCGCCAACGAGAAAGTCGCCGACACGATCCGCGTGGTCCGCGCCGAGATGACACGGCTGCGAAACGAAGGTGTCACGGCCGAGGAATTGGCTGATGCCAAGACCTACCTGACCGGGGCGCTGCCGGTATCGCTCGACTCTTCCAGTTCGATCGCGAGCCTGCTGCACAGCCTGCAGGTCGACGGCCTGCCGCGCGATCAGCTCGAGAAGCGCCCCAAACTGATTGCAGCGGTGACAGCGGAAGACGTGCGACGCATGGCACGTCGCCTGCTGCGCGACGACGCGCTTACAACCGTCGTCGTTGGCAAGCCCGTGGGCGTCACTGCGGAACCCTGAAGAGGTCGCGCATGTACTACAGACAGGACATTGACGGTGCGTTGGAGGATGCGATCGGCAAGCATGGCTTGCCGCGCATCAGCCTCGATCGCGCCATGGCCGAGTTGCGACCGGCGCTCGACAAGATCCGGCATTGGCACGACAGCAACGAACTGCCGATTTTGAAGATACCCGCCCGGCGCGATGATCTTGCGGTGCTGAAGCCGCACGCCGATCGCTTTGCCGGGTTCGAACACGTCGTGGTCATGGGCATGGGCGGCTCCAGCCTCAGCGGCAAGACCCTGATGGCGCTCAAGGACCAGGGATTTGGTCCTGCTGCGGGCCGGCCGCGGCTGTGGTTCATGGACAACGTCGATCCCGCAACCTACGCGGAGCTGCTGACCCGCCTGCCGCTCGAGCGCACCGGCTTCATCCCGATTTCCAAGTCTGGCGGCACGCCCGAAACGCTGGCCCAGCTCTTCGCCATTCTCGATGCGCTGGAAGCCAAGGTGGGCAAGGCGACGGTCGGCGAGCATGTGATCGCCATTACCGAGCAGACCGACAATCCGCTGCACCGGCTCGCCAAGCGCATCGGGGCCACCATCCTCGAGCACGATCCCAAGATCGGTGGGCGCTTCTCGGCGCTGTCGCTCGTCGGCATGCTGCCGGCGATGATCGCGGGCGTCGACGCCGCCGCGGTCCGCGAGGGCGCGGCGAGCGTGCTCAATCCGGTCCTCGCAGCCAACGATGTCACGGGCATCGCGCCGGCGCTTGGCGCAGCGCTCTCGGTCGGCCTCGCGAATGAAAAGGGCAAGAATGTCACGGTGATGATGCCGTATGTCGATCGGCTCAACACCTTCGCTTCCTGGTACCGCCAGATCTGGGCCGAGAGTCTCGGCAAGCAAGGTTTCGGTACGACGCCTGCGATTGCGCTCGGGACGGTCGACCAGCACAGCCAGGTCCAGCTTTATCTCGGCGGCCCCGCCGACAAGTTCTTCACCTTCCTGATTCAGGACACGGCTGGGCAAGGGGCGAAGATGTCGTCGGGCGGCGACACGGCGCTGGACTATCTCCATGGTCACAGCATGGGTGATCTGCTGCTGGCCGAGGCCGATGCCACGGTCGCCACGACGATCAAGGCCGGACGGCCGACCCGCACGCTCCGTGTCGCCCAGATCGACGAGCGCACGATGGGCGCGCTGATGATGCACTTCATGCTGGAAACGATGTTCGCGGCGCATCTCTGGAAGATCGATGCCTTCGATCAGCCGGCCGTCGAGGATGCCAAGGTCCTCACCCGCCAGTATCTTTCCCAGCGTCGGAAGCCGTAAACTCGCCGCGCCATGAGCGCGCGCACGAGTCTCCTTCGTCGCCTGCCGTCCAATCTGGTCAACCAGATTGCGGCGGGCGAAGTCGTGGAGCGGCCGGCCAGCGCAGTCAAGGAACTGGTCGAGAACGCCATCGATGCCGGCGCGCGTCGCATCGCGGTGACGCTGAAGGAGGGTGGGCGTACCTTCATATCCGTGGTCGATGACGGCAGGGGCATGACCGCAGATGAACTCGTGCTTGCGGTTGAGCGACACTGCACGTCGAAACTTCCGGACGACGATCTGGCCCATGTCCGCACGCTCGGCTTCCGTGGCGAAGCGCTGCCGTCCATCGCTTCGGTGAGTCGTTTCGTCGTCACGTCCCGACCTGCCGGTGCCGACAGCGCCTGGTCGCTCGAAATTGAAGGCGGCGCCAAGGGCACGCCGCGGCCGGCGGCCCATCCGGCCGGCACTCGAGTCGAGGTGCGTGACCTTTTCTACGCGACACCGGCGCGACTGAAATTCCTGAAGGAGCCACGTACAGAGTCGAGTCATGTCGCCGATGCCTTGCGACGGCTCGCCATGGCGCATCCCGAGATCGCCTTCCGGCTCGACAGCGAAGAACGGACCCTGATCGACTTGCCGGCGGCCAATCCATCTCTGCTGGAGAAGCACGAGGCGGCGCGTCTGGAGCGTCTGGCTGCCATCATGGGACGCGAGTTCGCCGACAACGCGCTGGCGATCGACGCCAATCGCGAAGGCTTCAGGCTCACGGGGTTCGCCGGCCTGCCGACCCTCAATCGGCCGACGTCCCAGCATCAGTATTTGTTCGTCAATGGCCGGCCGGTTCGCGACAAGCTGCTGGCCGGTGCGGTGCGCGGTGCCTACCAGGATTTTCTGGCGCGCGATCGGCATCCTCTGGTGGCACTGTTTCTCGAGGCGCCTACCGAGATGGTCGACGTCAATGTGCATCCGGCCAAGACCGAGGTGCGTTTCCGCGATGCCGGCATCGTGCGCGGACTGATCGTTGGGGCGCTCCGCACTGCGCTGTCGGCGGCCGGACATCGCGCCAGCACGAGCGTCTCCGATCAGGCACTCGGCGCCTTCCGGCCGCACAGCGGGTATTCGACGCCGCTGCCTATGGGGCATTACGGCGGCAAGCCTCCCGGCAGCGGTCTCGGCGCGGGCATGCCGCAAGGCCTGGCGGAGGCTGCGATGCAGTTCATGGCGCCTTTCGATGCACCGTCGGCGAGGGTCGAACAGCCCCCCAGTGACATCGCGCCGGGTAACTTTCCGCTCGGTGTGGCGCGGGCCCAACTGCACGAGACTTATATTGTGGCGCAGACCGACCACGGCGTGGTGATCGTCGATCAGCATGCCGCGCATGAACGGCTGCTGCACGAGAGGCTCAAGACCCAGCTCCAGAGCGACGGTGTCAAGCGCCAGGCCTTGCTGCTGCCTGAAGTGGTCGAGATCGGCGAGGACGGCGCGCGCCGGCTGGTGCAACGCGCCGCCGAGCTGGCCGAGATGGGCCTGGTCATCGAGCCGTTCGGGCTGGGCGCGGTCGTAGTGCGTGAAACCCCGGCGCTTCTGGGTGAGGCCGACATCCAGGGACTGGTGCGCGATCTTGCCGACGAACTGTCGGAAATGGGCGATCATCTGTCGCTCAAGGAGAAGGTCGAGGACGTGTGCGGTACGCTCGCCTGCCATACTTCGGTGCGAGCCGGGCGGCGACTCACCGTCGAGGAAATGAACGCGCTGTTGCGCCAGATGGAGGCAACGCCGCATTCGGGCCAATGCAATCACGGCCGCCCGACCTATGTCGAACTCAAGCTGGCCGACATCGAGCGGCTGTTCGGAAGACGATGATGCGCATTCTGGTTCTGTTCGGCCTCCTCGTCGTCCCGGCATCGGTCGCTTTGCCGGCATGGGCGCAATCTCCGCCACCTGCTTCCTCTTCGACTTCCACGCCTCTGGACGGTAATTGGAGCGGCAAGAGCGACGGCGGCTCGTGCAATACACCGCTCGAGTTCGCGCTCTGGATCGAGGCCGGCATGGTCGACGGCACCGCCTCCGATCCTTCGGCGCGTGGGCCGGTGCCGAACCTAAAAAAGAGTGCACCCCCGCCGCCGACGCCGGGTCTCTGGCAGGTCTGGGGCATTGCCAAGCCGGGCACCTTCACGCTGAGAGCGTTGGCGTCGGTCAAGGGCACCGAGCGACGCGAGACCCGCTTCAACGCCACGGCGCAAGGCAGCAGCATGACGCTGCGCGAGAGCGGCGGCTGCGGTCGGTCAGTGACGCTGGCGCGCGTCGGTCAGTAAGTGCGCAAGGTAGAAGAAGCAGCAAGGGCTATTTCGACCGATGGCTGAAGGTCGTTATCCAAAATCCCAGCCTTTTTCGGCAGCTGCGTTTCTGTACGACCCGGTCACACAGTCGTTGTTGCTGCACTTGCGGGACGGTAATGCTCCCGAGCATCCGAACAGCTGGGCGTTTTTCGGAGGACGTGGCGAGGCTGGCGAAACCGATGTCGATTGCTGCCTGAGGGAGCTCAAGGAGGAAATCGGTCTCACCCTTCAATCGCGCGATTTGCAGCGGGTTCGGGAGTACCTCGTGACCGATCCCCGGGACTTCCAGATCACCTTCTACGCGGAAAAGGCCATTCCGCTCGATCAGCTGGTGTTGAGCGAAGGCGCGGGTTTCGCCTGGGTGCCGCTGACCGAGGTCATGGCGCTGCCCATGAACGAGCATCATCGCGAAGATGTCCGGCATTTTGCCGCCCAACTCGGTCTTTCCCTCGATCCCCAGTAGGTCGAGCAACGGTCAGCCGGCCGGGATCCGTTCCTCTCGGCCCTGGGTCAGCCGAAAGAACGCATCCTGCGGCTTCTCGAGTACGAACATCGCGCGGGCATCGAGTCCGAGGTTGATGCCGCGCAGGACCGCGCCGCTCACGCCGTGACCGACGATGACGGTACGAATGTTGGCGGCGACGATGTCAGCCAATGCAGCCGCCGAACGCCGGCGCAATTCGAAATGGGTCTCACCGCCAGGCGGGCAGTAGCCTTCCGGATCGGCACGCCAGTCGCTCAGCGCATTTGGCGTGTGGGCCTCGATCTCTGTCCAGGAGAAGCCTTCCCATTGGCCGTAGCTCAGCTCGGCCAGCCGGGAATCCTCGCGCCATTGGGCAGGGTCGAGGCCGAGCTCACGGCCGATCAGCAGCGACGTCTCGCGCGTGCGTCCGAGCGGGCTGCGCAGGAATGCCGTCGGGCCGGGATCGC
>CAWUOG010000206.1:0-5724 GCA_963923875.1 uncultured Alphaproteobacteria bacterium | reverse complement strand
GAAGCGCCGCAGCCCGAAGGCGCGCCGGTCGAGGTGCTGGGCGGCGACGACGGCGTCGTCGAGCAGCAACGTACCCGAGAGCGCCGCCGGCGCCATCCGGTCCGCCAGTACAAGATCCAGGAAGTCATCAAGCGCCGGCAGATCCTGCTGGTGCAGGTCGTCAAGGAAGAGCGCGGCAACAAGGGTGCGGCGCTCACCACCTATCTGTCGCTGGCCGGCCGCTACTGCGTGCTGATGCCCAACGCCGGCCGCGGCGGCGGAATCAGCCGCAAGATTTCCAACCCGGCCGACCGCAAGCGCATGAAGGAGATGCTGTCACAACTCGACGTGCCGCAGGGCATGGGCGTGATCCTGCGCACTGCCGGCCTCGAGCGTTCCAATATCGACATCAAGCGCGACTATGAATACCTGTCGCGCCTCTGGGACAGCATCCGCGAGATCACCATGCGCTCGACGGCGCCGGCCCAGATCTACGAGGAAGGCGACCTGATCAAGCGCAGCTTGCGCGACGTCTACGATACCGACATCTCCGAGGTGCTGGTCGAGGGCGAGGCAGGCTTCGAGGAGGCGCGCGAGTTCATGCGCCAGCTGGTGCCGCACCAGGCCGACAAGGTGGTGCAGTACAAGGAGCCGATCCCCCTCTTCCACCGCTACCAGGTGGAAAGCCAATTCGACGCCATGCATTCGCCGGTCGTGCAGCTGCGCTCCGGTGGCTACATCGTGATCAACCCGACCGAGGCGCTGGTCGCCATCGACGTCAACTCGGGCCGCTCGACCAAGGAGCGCAACATCGAGGAGACGGCGCTGCGCACCAACATCGAGGCGGCGGAGGAGATCGCCCGCCAGGTCCGCCTGCGCGACCTCGCCGGCCTGATCGTCATCGACTTCATCGACATGGAGGAGAATCGCCACCAGCGTCAGGTCGAGCACAAGGTCAAGGACGCGATGCGCAACGACCGCGCGCGCATCCAGATCGGCCGCATTTCGGCGTTCGGCCTGCTCGAGATGTCGCGTCAGCGGCTGCGTCCGTCGCTGCTCGAGCACTCGACCGAGAACTGCCCGCACTGCGCCGGCACCGGCCGCATCCGCTCGCTCGAATCGGCGTCGCTGCACGCGCTGCGCGCCATCGAGGAAGAAGGCGTGCGCCGCCGGGCGAGCGAGATCGTGGTCAGCGTGCCGCCCAACGTCGCTCTCTACCTGCTCAACCAGAAGCGCCACACGCTCAGCGAGATCGAGAAGCGCTACGGTTTCACCGTCATGGTCGAGGCCGACGAGGAACTTCACGCCGCCGACGTCGAGATCGAGCGCGTGCGTCATCATCGCCGCGACGAGCAGCGGCCGGCCCAGGAGCTGGCACGCGCGAGCTACGACGAGCCCTCGGCAGAAGCGGCCGACAGCGATGCCAACGATCTCCAGGGCCGTGGCGAGGCCGGCCCCGATGGCGAGCGTTCGCGCGACGAGCGCGACCACGACGGCCGCGGTCCGGACGATCGAGGCGGCGACGAGGAAGGCGGCCGTGGACGGCGCCGTCGTCGCCGGCGGCGGCGCGGACGGCGTGACGGCGAGGGCCGCGACGGTGAAGGCAGCAGCCCCGCCTACGCGTCCGAGGAAGGTCCGCCGGAGCATGGCGGCAACGCGGACGAGACGCGCGGCGGCGAACTCGGCGCTCAGGACAACGCCTACGACATGGCAGAGCCCGAGGGGCACGTCCACAAACTCAGCCAGCCGGCCGAGGACGGCGAGCCGGGCGACGACGAGATGCGCACCGGCGAAGCAGGCGCGGACGGCGAACGGGGAGATGGCGGCGATCGTCGTCGCCGTCGCGGTCGTCGCGGCGGCCGACGCCGTCGCCGCGAGGGCGAAGGCGAGAACGGCGAGCATCGGGACGAGCGCCGCGAGCGCGGCCCGGGCGATCGCCCGGCGGATCAACAAGCCGATCACCAGGCTGGCAGCTCGAACGGCAACTGGGAGCATGCTGCCTCCCAGAGCGCGCCCGCGCCATCGGAGCCCACCGCCTACGAACCGCCGCCGATGCAGGCCGAAGCGCCTGCACCGATCGTGACGCCGGCCGCAGTCCCGGCCCCAACGCCGGTCGCCGCTGCGGAAGCGCCGGCCGCCGAGGCCGCGCCGCCGCCGCCGGTCGTGCCGACGATCTCGGTCGACACGCCGCCGGAGAAGCCCAAGCGCGGCTGGTGGCGCCGCTAGGGATGGCGTCCGGAGCGGGGCAAGGAGCGGCACGAGGAGCCGCTTTGGGTGAGAGCCCCGTCCCGCCCGGCATCCAACGTCACATCAGCCTCGGCCGCTACCGCGAGGCGGCGAACGCGCTGGCCAAGCTCTGCGCGCAGCGCCCTTCCGCACCGATGCTGATCGCCCTCGCCTCGACCCGGCTGCTGCTGGGCGAGTGCGCCGCCGCCAAGGCCGACATCCTGAAGGTAGTCGAGGCCGACCCGAACCGCTGGGAGCCCCGCTTCCTGCTCGCCCGCCTGCATGCCGGTCTCGACGAGCGAGACGCCGCCCTCGCCGAGTTTCGGGCCGCGCTCGATCTCCATCTAGGGGCCGCCGCGCAGAAGCCGATCGGCCAGGTGCCGGCGCACTACGCTCTGCATACGCTCGAGCAGCTCGCTTACATCGAAGAGGTCGAGGGCCGCCCGCCGGGCAGCCTGCTACCGCTGAACCCGGCGCAGCGCGAGCAGGCCAGCCGCCAGATCAATCAGATGCTCGACAAGGCGGGCGTCATCGTGCCCGGTATCAATCTGCCCGGCGAACTCGGCCGCCTGCTCGCCAATCCGCCACTCGTGATGCAGGACGAGCCCGTGCCGGCACAGTGCCTCGCGCCGCGCAACGACTGGGCCGACACTGTCCGCAACTACCTCGCGCAAGGTGGAGTCACCTGCGTCGACAACGTGCTGGCGCCGGAGGCGCTCGGGCAGCTGCAGCGCTTCTGCCTGCGGTCGACCGTATGGCGCCAACCCAACCGCCACGGCTACATCGGCGGCCTGGCCGAGCACGGCATGTTCAATCGCCTGATCCTGCAGCTCGCCGATGAACTCAAGCAGGCGATGCCCGAGCTGCTGGGCGGCCACCACATGACCTACTGGTGGGGCTTCGTCTATCAGCACCAGCGGCCAGGCACGAGCATTCACGCCGATCAGTCCGACGTCAGCTTTAACATCTGGCTGACGCCCGACAGCGCCAACCTCGATCCGGAGAGCGGCGGTCTCGATGTCTGGACGCAGGAGCCGCCGGCCGACTGGACGTTCCAGGAATACAATTCGGGCGACTACCGCGTCCGCGCCTTCCTGAACCAGTCGAAGGCGCCCAAGATCTCCTACGCCCACCGAGAGAACCGCGCGCTGTTCTTCAAGGGCACGCTGTTCCACGAGACGGCCAAGTGCCATTTCGCCGACGGTTTCGCCAACCGTCGGCGCAACCTCACGATGCTATTCAGGAAGACAGTCGGCTAGGCTTGCACTTCGGCGCTCAGCCAGTCGATGGCGGCCTGCACACCGCCCTTGCCGTGCGGGATATCCAAAGCACCGAGCGCCGTCTCGATCACACCCAGCGTGCCGAGAATCATCGGCGCGTTGACGTGGCCCATGTGGGCGATGCGGAACGCCTTGCCCGAGAGCTCGCCGATGCCATGGCCCAGGATCACGCCGCACTTCCTGTTGGCGTAGTCGCGGACCGCCTCGGGGTCGCGGCCGTTCACCGTGACACAGGTGATCGAATCGGCCCGCTCGTGCGGTTCGATGATGTTGAAGCCGATCGCCTGGCCCTCGCTCCACACACCAACGGCGCGGCGCACGGCCTCGGCCAGCAGGCGATGGCGGCGGAAGACGTTGGGCATGCCCTCCTCGAAGAAGAGGTCGAGCGCCGCCCGCAGGCCGAACAGCAGGTGCTCGGGCGGCGTGCCGGCATACTTTTGGTAGTGCAGATCGCCCTCGCGGTCGGTCCAGTCCCAGTAGGGCGTGCGCAATCCCGCCGTTTTGTGGACCTCGCGCGCACGGTCGTTGGCCGCCACGAAGCTCAAGCCCGGCGGCGTCATCATGCCCTTCTGCGAACCCGACATGGCGACGTCGACGCCCCATTTGTCCATCTCGAACGGCATGCAGCCAAGCGATGCCACGGCGTCGACCATCAGCAGCGCGTCATGCCTGGCCGCCTTCATTGCCTTGCCGATCGCCTCGATGTCGTTGACCACACCGGAGGCCGTGTCGATCTGGGCAACCAGCACCGCTTTGATCGTGCCCTCCTTGTCGGCCCTGAGCCGCGCCTCGACCTCGGCCGGTCGCACCGCGCGGCGCATGTCGCCCTTCAGGATCTCGACTTCGACACCCATGCGGCGCGCGCTCTCGCCCCAGCCGATGGCGAAGCGGCCGCTTTCGAGCACCAGGATCTTGTCGCCCTTGCTCAGCACGTTTGTGAGCGAAGCTTCCCAGGCGCCGTGGCCGTTGGAGATGTAAATGTACGAACGGCCCTTGGTCTGGAAAACGCGGGCCACGTCCTTGAGCAGGCTGTCGGTCAGTGACAGCAGCGGGCCGGAATAGATATCCACGGCCGGCCGATGCATCGCCCGCAGCACCTCGTCGGGCACCGTGGTCGGCCCCGGAATCGCCAGGAACTCACGTCCTGCCCGCACGCTCATCTGATCTTCCTCCGAATGGTGGCGGCGCACAGTATCACGACGCCCCGTGAAGGAAACGAACGCCCGTCCCTAGGACATGTCGGGTGCACCTGCAGTTTCGTTCAGGGTCGGTGCGCGCGGCTTGGGAATCGGCAGCAGCAGCGGCGGAGGGCCCGGGACGGGACGTCCGATATACGTCAGGGTGAGGTCTCGATCGGGCCAAATCCCAAGCCCGTGTACCAGCCGGCGCGCTTGCCAGCCTCGCTGGCCCCGGCCGGCGAGACCAGCGCCAGGCATCCGCCGAACACGATGGCCGTCCCGTAATTCCAAGCGTGCCCCGATCCACGAAATAGGCGCACGCCGCCCCCCTGACGCAAAGCTGTAAACAGCCTCCACTCACGCTTCACTATAGGGACGAGAATGTCTTTCGATCATCACGTTAGAGCGAGGGGGTGGACCGGCACGCTGCGGAACGCAGCGGGGCGCGGACCTTGCCTCGCTCAGCCGCCAACCGCAAAGATGCGCCTCGCAGGGAGTTTCCGACAATGAACCGCCTCGACCGCCGCTCT
The DNA here is from genome assembly GCA_963923875.1 of uncultured Alphaproteobacteria bacterium. GTDB lineage: Bacteria > Pseudomonadota > Alphaproteobacteria > Reyranellales > Reyranellaceae > Reyranella. Next base: position 531 of record CAWUOG010000206.1, on the reverse strand, counting down.
TTCCTCGCCGGCAGCGCCGCCCTCGCGGCACCGGCCATCGCGCGGGCGCAGTCGTTCCCCAGTGGCCCCTTCAAGATCATCGTACCGTTCGGCCCGGGCTCGGCCACCGACCAGTCAGCGCGCACCGTGGCCGACGGACTGAACAAGATCTTCGGCGTCTCCGCGGTGGTCGAGAACAAGCCCGGCGCCAATGGCGCGATCGCGGCCGACGTGGCAGCCAAGTCCAAGCCGGACGGCCAGACCATCTTCGTTTGCTCCAACACCGCGGCCGCGTCGAACGTGGCGCTGATGAAGTCGCTGCCCTACGACCCCCTGAAGGATTTCGATCCGCTCACCATCCTCGGCCGCGCGCCGGTGTTCATGATGGCGAACCCCAAGCTCGGACCGAAGACGGCGCAGGAGTTCGTCGCGCTGTGCAAGAAGGAGCCGGGCAAAATCAATTTCGGCTCGGGCAGCGCCTCGACCCGCATCTCGGGCGAGTTGCTCAAGGCCAAGGCCGGCATCGACATGGTGCACGTGCCCTACAAGAGC
>CAWUOG010000205.1:0-5731 GCA_963923875.1 uncultured Alphaproteobacteria bacterium | reverse complement strand
TGCTGTTCGCCGGCGGTGCCGCCGGAAAATTGGTGATGGGCTGGGTCGGCCAGAAGCTGGGCGTCGTGTCCTCGGTCGTGCTGACCGAGATCGCGACCACGGCGATGATCCTCGTGGCCCTTCCGCTGCCGCTCGGCGCCACCATGGCCCTGTTGCCGCTGGTCGGGTTGATGCTGAACGGCACGTCGTCGGTGCTCTATGGCACGGTCCCCGAATTCGTCACCGCCGAGAAGCGCACCCACGCCTTCGCCGTCTTCTATACCGGCGGCTCGGTCGCCGGCGCCGCCGCGCCGATCCTGTTCGGCGCCCTCGGCGATCATATCGGCCTGATCTACGCACTGGTCTGCGTCGCCGTTCTCGCGCTGCTCACCGTGCCGATGGTGTGGGCGCTGCGATCGGCCTTCAGGGCGGGGGGCGCGTCGCTGGAGTGACGCGCCCCCGCCGATCTTGCGAGCTAGCCTTCGTGTACCGGCCCCATAGGCCGGAGCTTCATGCCCTTGCGCAACTGCTTGTAAGGCATCTCGACCGGATCGGTGATGTGCGCGCCCGGCGACTGCACGACCAGGATCGTCTCGGCGATCGGCTGGAAGTCGGCGCGAAAGTGCACCGTCGATTTCAGGCCGAGGATCGGCACCTCCGAGGGTTCCACCCCGACATGCCGAAACATCTCCTGGTCAGCCGCCTGGATGCGCCGGCAGGCGAGCACCGCCGACGCGCCGCTCGCCTCGTCGGTGACCAGCGCCATCGGTCCGATCTGGAATTTTGCCCCGCCATAAAACGGCCCGGTGCCGGTGAAGACGCCGTCGCCCAGCTTGACCACGCGCCAGTCGGCTTCCAGCGGCTTCTCGCCGGCATAGCCCACGACCGCGCCGATGCCGCGCCGCATGACATTTCCTTCACCCGTCTCGACGGCGGCCCGTGCCGCCTCGGGGTCGATGATCATGCCGATCACCGCGCCTTTGGCCTTGTGCCGCATCATGGCGGCCAGCAGACCCACCGTGTCGGAGGTGCCGCCGGCGCCGGGATTATCCTGCACGTCGGCCAGCACGATCGGCTTCCTCGCCTTCTTCGCAAGCTCGAGCGCACGCAGCACTGCGGCGTCCGGATCGAGCAGTTCACCTGCGAAAGCCTTCTCCTGCGCCTTGACCGCCGCAGCGAGCTTGTCGGCAGCGGCCTCGACCGCTTCCTTGTCGTGACCATAGACCACCAGCGCCGGCCCGCACTGTGCGATGTCGGCGGGCGGGAAACCCGGCGTGTGCGTGACGCTGACGATGCCCTGGTTGTGGCTCTTCTCGCCGGCCTCCAGTTCACCCACCAGGTCGAAGATCGACTTGGCCGGTTCGATGAAGGTGCATTGCCAGACCAGCGGGATGAGAAAATCGAGCTGACGATAGGCGCGATAGACCGGCCTCCTCTCCTTCAGGAGCTTGTCGAGCAGTTCGACCGCGCGCTTGCCCGTAACCGCCATGTCGATGTGCGGATAGGTGCGATAGCCGACCAGCGCCGTGCTGAGCTTCGCCATCTCCGGCGTCAGGTTGGCGTGGTAGTCGAGGCTGCACACGATCGGCACCTCGTCGCCTACGATCGCGCGGATGCGCTTCAGCAGTTCGCCTTCGCCGTCCTGGGTGTTCTCCGCCACCATGGCGCCGTGCAGGTCGAGATAGATCGCATCGAACGGCCCGAGCTTCTTCAGATCCGGCTCGAACAGCGCCCACATGCGCTCGTAGGCGTCCTCGGTGACGTAGGACGCCGGCGGCGCGGCAGCCCAGGCGAGCGGCACGATCTCGTGACCGAGTTCGCCGAGCTTCTTGACCGCGCCGGCGATCGGAATGTTGAAGCCCTCGACCGCTCCGATCATCTCCGGTCCGTGCAGCAGGCCCGGCCAGGCGTCGGCGCGCACGAAATCGTCCCACGTCGCCTGCTGCGGCGCGAATGTATTCGTCTCATGCTGAAAACCACCGACGGCGATACGCGCCATAAAAGTTCTCCCCTTCACAAGCGACCGAAGACAGCGGACCATATCATCCGAATGGACAAAATCCTGCCCTTCCTGGCCTTGGCGTTGCTGACATCCGCATCGGCCTGCGCGCCGACCGACAAGTGGCAGAAGGCCGGCGCCGATCCCGACGTCGCGCAGCGCGATGCCAGCGAGTGCCGGCAGACCGCTCAGGTGGCGACCTTCCGTAACTTCAACCAGCCCATGCCGTTGCCCTGGGCCGGTTCGGAAGCCTGGACCCCCTACCTGCAGATTCGCCAGGACAACCCGAACATGTGGTTCCAGGCCCCCTACACCGGCGAATCGCCGGCGGCGTACGACAGTCGCGTCAATGCCTGGTGCATGCGTCATCGCGGCTACCAGAAGGTGCCAGTCATGCAGCAGCCGCAGGCGAACATGGCCGAGGCGCAAAGAGGGTAAAACCGTGAGCCGCCTCGTCACGTTCCTCTCGTTCGTGGCGTCGCTCGGTACGCTCACGAGCTGCGCCCAGCCGATGCGCTGGGACAAGCCTGGCGCCGATCAGGCCACGCTCTTGCGCGACCAGAACGACTGCCGGGTCGCGGCCCAGGAGGAATCCAACCGTAACTTCTATCCCGCGCCGATCGGCCCGCTCTACGGCTGGCGCTGGACCTCCGCTTGGGCGCAACAGGCCGAAAGCCAGCGCTTCTACGCCGAGACCAATCTCACGCGCTTCTGCATGCGCAACAAGGGCTGGGAACTGGTACCTACAACGGCTTCGGCTGCTTCTGGGGCGTCACCACCAGCGACGCCCATTTCGGACGAAGGGACGCCCGCGAGGTAACACGAGGCGCGCCTCGATGCTCCCTCTGGACGGCGTGCGGATAGTCAGCTTCGCGTCAGAAAATTTACCCGCGCCGTCAGCCTCGCGTCAGCCGATCTCCACAATTGCGCCGCGCTGCGGAGGTCTCCTTCACCTGCCCAAGATTGGGCCATGGAGGAAAGCATGATGAAGCCGATGAAACTCACGCTGATCGCCGCCACCATGACGACGCTCGCCGGTCTGCAGATGCCGGCCTTCGCGCAGCCGATGCCCGACACCGAGTATTGCTCGGCGCTTTCGGCCAAGTACCAGCGCTACGTTGCCACGACCGACGCACAGCACCGTGGCGTCGTACACAACGTCACCAACGACAATGCAATGGCGCAGTGCCAGACCCACTCGGGCGTGGCCATTCCGGTCCTGGAGAAGGCGCTCAAGGACGCCAAGGTCGATTTGCCGCCGCGGTCGTGAATGCGTCCTCGACAAGAGGCGGGGAAGGGCGGCTTCGGCCGCCCTTCTTGCTGTCAGGCTGGACCGATCAGCCCTTTCCCGTTGCGTCCTCGATGGCACGCAGCAGGACCGGCCAGTATTCCTTTCCGTGGCCGAGTTCGACAGCGCGTTCCATCAGTTCGCGCGCCACGTCGGAGCCCAGCGCCGGCACGCCCTTCTCTTCCGCCATCTGGATCGCGTAGGAGAGGTCCTTCAGCGCGTACTCGGTCGAGAACGCGCGCTCCGGGAACACCCCCGGCAGCATCGCTTTCATGCCGTGATTGCGCAGAGCGAAGGAATCGCCCGAGCCCTTGGTCAGGGTTTCGAACAGCATCTTGCCGTCGACGCCATGCGCCCGCGCGATGGTCAGCGCCTCCGCAATCGCCACACCGGTCTGGAACAGGATCATGTTGTTCAGGATCTTGACCGCCTGGCCGGCCCCCGCCTCGCCGCAATGCGTGACCTCGTTGGCCATCGTGTCGAGCAGCGGCTTGATGCGCCGGAAGGTGGGTTCCGTGGCCCCGACCATGATGGATAGCGTGCCGTCGATCGCGGCCTGCCGCGTGCGTGCCACCGGCGCGTCGGCGAAGGCGGTGCCCCTGCCCTCGAACTCGCCGTAGAGACGCCGCGCCAGCGACACTGGCGCCGTGCTGCAGTCGATCACGGTCCAGCCGAGTTTGGTCTTCTCTACCAGGCCGCCCGGCCCGAGGCAGACCTCCTCGACCTGCTTGCCGCCAGGCAGCGACAGGAAGATCGTGCGGCACTCCGCGACGATCTCGTCGACTGTCGCGCTCTTGACGCCGTCGCCCTCGAGCCGCTTCAGCGGCGCCGGGTCACGGTCGGCCGCCAGTACCTTCAGGCCGCTCTTCTTCGCAAGATTGCGGCACATGGGTTCGCCCATGGTGCCGACGCCGATGAAGCCGATCAGGTCGCTCATGTCCCGCTAAATCCTCGAAAGATCAATCCACGATGAAAAGTTTGGCGCCGCTCGCCGTGCTCGACCGATGGCCGAGCGTGTTGTCGGCCACCTGGTAGCTCTGGCCGGCTTTCAGGGTCACCGTCTTGCCGTCGGCCAGTTCGGTGTGCAGTTCGCCCTCCAGGACCAGCAGGATATGACCCTTCTGGCACCAGTGGTCCGCGAGATAGCCCGGCGTGTACTCGACCATGCGGACGCGAATGTTGTTGAAGGTCCGCGTGCGCCAGTACGCCTTGCCGGTCTCCCCGGCATGCTCGGTGCGCTCCACGGCGGCCCAGTCGGTCGTGCCGAACGGTATTTCGAACATCAGCATGCCGGTGGGTTTAACATGACTTTGCCGCGGGCGCGCCACTCCCGGCCAAGACAGTGGAGCTTCAGCCCCACCCCTCCAAGGCGCGCGCCAGGCTTTCCGGGCCGCGATAGAGCATTGCCCGCCATCCGGCCATGCGGGCGCCGTCGACATTGCTCGCCTTGTCGTCGACGAACAGGATCGACTGGGCCGCGGTCACGCCCATGCGCGCCTGCGCGTTGGTGTAGAAGACGCGCTCGGGCTTGCAGACGCCAAGCGCCGCCGAATAGATGATCTCGTCGAAGTGCTTGTCGAGCCCCAACCGGTCCCGCAGGTCAGCGGCGCGGTGGTGTTCCTGGTTGGTCGCGGCGAACACCTTGCCTCCGGTCCGTGACCGCCAGGCATCGGCCAGGGCCAGTACCTCGTGGTCGATCAGGCTGTCCTTCTCGAACCAGTAGGCGACGAACTCCTGTAGTCTGTCGGCCAGCCCGTTGCCCTTGGCGACGAAATAGTCGTTCAACGCGACATAGAGGTCGAGCCGACCGCGCAGGACCTCCATGAAGTCGGGCTTCAGGAAGAATTCGGGTGCCAGTTCGCGATCGTGGTTCAATCCCCAATCGTGTTCGAGGGTCGCGTACCAGGGGTTCGGCGAACCGGGCTGGGCAAGCGACACGACACCGTCGATGTCGAGGACGAGAACCGGAGGCGAAGCCATGGCGGCCCATGGTACAGCAACTGCATGATCCGCCCAATGATGCTGGTGGTTCCCTCGCTCGAGCGGCTGCCCGCCTACGAAGCGGCCCTGCGGCGCGGCTTCTGGTCGGACAATCTGCGCCGCGAGCAGTCGCGCGCCGACGAACTGGCACGGATCGCCGTCGACCCGGCGGCTTTCGTCGCCTCGCTCGACGATCGCGAGGGCCGCGCCGGCCCGATCACGCTGAGTGACGGCACCCAGGTCAAGCGCTTGCCCGGCTTCCGCCGCTGGATGTGGGACGACTCAGGCGCCGATGCGGGTTTCTGCGGCAATATCGGTTTCCGCTGGCAGCCCGGCACGGCGGCGCTGCCCGACCATGTCCTGGGCCACATCGGCTATGCCGTCGTGCCCTGGAAGCAGCGGCGCGGCTACGCCAGCCGGGCGCTCGGCCTGATGCTCGCCGAGGCGCGCAAGGAAGGGCTGCCTTACGTCGAACTCACCACCGA
>CAWUOG010000204.1:0-5741 GCA_963923875.1 uncultured Alphaproteobacteria bacterium | reverse complement strand
ACGCGTTATTTCCAGGAGCAGCGTCATGCGGCGTGAGGGCTCGCCCTTCACCGGTCTCGGGCCGGTCTTCATGAAGGAACTGTCGGATCACCTCAGTTCGACGCGCATGCTCGTGCTGACGCTTTTCGTGATCGTGTTCGGCGCGTTCCCAGTGGCTTCCTCGCTCCAGGCGCTGCGAACCGTGGTCAGCCAGGACGCCTTCCTGTTCCTGCGCATTTTCACCATCGAGCCTGAGCAGGTGCCGATATCCTTCATCACGGCGCTGAACTTTATCCTGCCTCTGATGGCGATCGGTCTCGGCTTCGATTCGGTGAACAGCGAATTCAACCGGCGCACTCTGAGCCGCGTCCTGTCGCAGCCGATCTACCGCGATGCGCTGCTGATCGGAAAGTTCCTGGGCGGCCTCGCCACGCTGGCGGTCACGCTGATCGGGCTATGGCTGATCGTATTCGGTGCCGGACTTTTACTGCTCGGCCTGCCGCCGCGCGGCGTCGAGGTGGCGCGCGCCGCAGGATTCCTGGTCGTCGCGATCGCCTATGGCGGCGTCTGGCTGGCAGTCGCGATGTTCTTCTCGGTGGTGTTTCGCTCGACCGCGACCTCGGCGCTCTGCGCGCTCGGTCTATGGCTGTTCTTCTTCATCCTGTGGCCGATGATCGCCAATGCGATCGTGATCGGCTTTGCGCCGCGCGAGATCACCTCGCTCGACCAGTATGTCGGCCTGCAGGAGTTCGCGCTCGCCATGCAGCGGCTGTCGCCCGGCACGCTGTTCAGCGAAGCCTTGCTCGGACTTCTGAATCCCGAGACCCGCACCCTGGGCTTCACCTTGCCGACCCAGATGCGGGGTGCCATTCCCGGCGCGCCGCTGCCGCTCGACCAGAGCCTGCTGCTGATCTGGCCGCAGGTGACGGGGCTGATCGCCGGCATGATCGTGGTGTTCGCCGCGGCCTACGTGATCTTCCAGCGCGAAGAAGTGCGCGCCTGAAGGACTGGACGCAAGCCGCTTCCCGCAACAACGCCGCTTGGTGCGACGCGGTCTGCCGCGCGCACGGGCACCCGGGCCGCTTCCTGCAGAGCATCTGGGTGAACGCAGCCGAGGTGCCGCGCTTCTATCCCAACGCCGTGACGCTCACCGCCACCGAGGCCGACCGGGCAGGGCAGCTCGAGACCATAGAAATCCTGCAGAAGTCGAACCTGCCCGGACGCTGGGCGGTGAAGGATAGTTTCAACACGCTAGACCTCGGGCGGCGCGGCTTCGATGTCCTGCTCGAGGCGTCATGGATTCGCGCGGTCGTGCCGATGGGCGAGGCGACCGCCGGCATCGAATGGCGCCGCGAGACCGAGGCGTCGACGCCGCTGCCGTTCGGCGACGACAACTTCGCGATGTTCACCGGCCGTCGCGGCTTCGGCATCGTGGCCGGCGGCATGCTCTATCGTTGCGATGGCGTGGTCGGCCTGACCAACGTCGTGGCCGAGGCGGCCGATGCCGTCTCGGTCTGGCGGTCGCTGATCGTGCTCGCGGCCAGGACCTTTCCGCGTCTCCCGGTCGTCGGCTACGAGTCGGGCGCGGAACTCTCGGCGGCACTCGATGCCGGTTTCGAGCTGGGCGATCCGCTGAAAGTGTGGGTCAGGTCGCGGGACTGAAACCGCAAGCCCGCAGCGCCGCCAGCATGTGCCGAGGGGGCGTGGCCTCGACCCGGATCGGCGGCTTGGTCTTGCTGAGGGGCAGGACGATGGCGTGGCTCTGCAGATGCAGCATCGTGCCGGGCACGGCCTTGCCGTAGAAGCGGTCGGCGACGATCGGGCAGCCGGCGGCGGCGCAATGCACGCGCAGCTGATGCGTGCGGCCGGTCTCCGGCTTCAGTTCCAGCCACGTCATGCCCTCACCGGAGCCGGTCTGCCCCCGTCCGAGCACCCTGTAGCGGGTGATCGCCGTCTGGCCCTTGTCGGAAACCTTCACCGACCAGCCGCCCCTGGTGTTCAACTTCAGGAGCTTCTGGTCGAACACGCCTTCGTCGGCGGGCGGCGCGCCTTGCACGACCGCCCAGTAGGTCTTTTCGGTCTCGCGGGCCTGGAAGACGCGGCCGAGCCTGGCCAGCGCCTTGGGATGGCGGCCCAGCACCAGTACACCGGCGGTGTCGGCATCGAGGCGATGCGCCAGTGCCGGCGGCCGCGGCAGGCCGTAGCGCAGGGCGTCGAAGCACTCTTCCAGATTGGGCGCCCTGCTCGGGCCGGCATGGACGGCGAGGCCGGCCGGCTTGTCGAGCACCAGGATCAGCCCGTCGCGATAGAGCACCCGTGCCTGGATCTCTTCGGCGGTCAGCGGCGGTGACCGCTTCGCCGGCGTCTTGCTCAGAGGTCTGGCCATCGATCGAGCCAGTGCTCGCTTGCCTCGTAGAGAGCGGCGGCGCGTAGCACGGAAGCGTCTTCGCGGAAGCGGCCGACGATCTGCAGGCCGATCGGCAGGCCAGCGCCGTCGTAGCCGTTGCAGATGGTTATGGCCGGATGGCCGGTGATGTTGAACGGCATGGTGTAGGGAAACCAGTTGCGCCGCAGTTCGCCGGCCTCGATGCCGTCGATGCGGATCGGCTCGAACAGGTCCTGGTCGATCGGCAGCGCGGTGCAGGACAGCGTGGGCGTCACCAGGTAGTCGGCGGTCTCGAACCAGCCCTGGACCATGCGGAACAGCTCGGTGCGCTTGAACATGGCGCGCTGGTAATCGGTGCCGCTCCAGTCGGAGGCCATGGCGACCTGGCGGACCAGCGAGGGCGAGGCCTTGTTGTCCTCGCGCATGATCATGTCGCCGAAGCGAGCGCGCCAAGTGGTGTGATTGATCACCTTCCAGACCGGCTCCATATCGGGCAGCGCCTGGTCGAGTTCGATCAGCTCGGCGCCCAGTTGCCGCAGTTGGCGCAGCGCCGCTTCGAACGAGGCGCGCACGTCCTGGGCAACGACCTTGTTGCCGAGGGTGGCCGAGTAGAGAATTTTCCGGCCCTTGAGATCGCCATCGGCTCTTGCCGCCGCGACGTAGTCTTGCGGCACGAGTCCGATCGACCATGGGTCGCTGGGATGCGGGCCTGCCATCGCTTGCAGCATCAGGGCAGTATCCATCACCGTGCGCGTCATCGGCGTCACATAGGTGTAGTTGCCGAAGGCATCGGCGACCTGGCTGTGCGGGATTACGCCGTTGCTCTGCTTCAGGCCGACCATGCCGTTGGCGGCTGCGGGAATGCGGGTCGAGCCGCCACCGTCGGTGGCGATGCCGATTGGCCCGATGCCGGCTGCCACGGCGACCGCGGCGCCGCCGCTCGAGCCGCCGGACGTGCGCTCGGCACTCCAGGCATTGCGGGTACGTCCGAACAACGGAGCGTCGGTCAGCGCCTTGTGGCCGAACTCCGGAGTCGTGGTCTTGCCGAAGAGCACCGCGCCGGCCTGCTTCATGCGCGCGGTGGCAACGGCGTCCTCCTTCGGGACATTGTATTCGTGGTGCAGCGAGCCGAAGGTGGTGCGCACGCCGGCAGTGTTCACGAGATCCTTCGCAGCGTACGGAATGCCGTGCAGCAGGCCGAGAGTGTCGCCCCGCATCACGGCGTCCTCCGCTGCATGGGCGGCGGTCATCGCCTGCTCGGGGGCGACGGTGATGAAGCAGTTCAGAACCGGCTGCAGTTTGTCGGCACGCGCCAGGATCGTCTCGGTGAGTTCGACTGGCGAGACTTCCCTGGCCGCGATCTTCTCGCGCAGGGACGAGGCCGACAATTGCCAGAGCTCGGTCACTTCAGCAGCCTGCGGCCGGCGAGGTTGCGCATCAGCGCCGAGACTCCGAAGGTCCACGGCGCGATCCTGTCGCAGTGGTTGATGCGGTTGGTAAGCTTGCCGAGCTTGGGTGAGCTGATGGAGACCAGATCGCCGATCACATGGGTGAAGCCCAGCCCACCCGGCTTGCGCGGCTCCGTCGGCGCAAACAGCGTGCCGGTCATCAGCGCCACGCCGTCGGGGTACTGATGATGCCTGCCCATGCAGTGCACGACCAGGTCGGCCGGGTCGCGGCTGATCTTGGAAAGGTCCGACGAGCCGCGCAGACGGAACTGGTCGGGCCCGGTCACCTCGAGGTCGACCTTGGCCTTGCGCACGTCGTCGAGCGTAAAGGTGCCGTCGAACAGCCGCACAAAGGGGCCGATCGAGCACGAGGCGTTGTTGTCCTTGGCTATGCCCAGCAGGAGCGCGCTGCGACCTTCCATGTCGCGCAGGTTGACGTCGTTGCCCAGGGTGGCGCCGACGATGGCGCCCCTGGCATTCACGATCAGGGTCACTTCCGGCTCGGGGTTGTTCCAGTCGGAGTCCGAGCGGATGCCGATCTCCGCGCCGTAGCCAACCGCAGAGAGCGGCGGCCCCTTCGTGAAGATCTCGGCGTAGGGGCCGATGCCTACCTCGAGATAGGGGGACCAGGCGCCGCGTGCCATCAGGGTCTTCTTGAGTGCCTCAGCCTCGGCCGAGCCCGGCTTGATGGTGGTGACGTCGGCGCCGATGATCGAATTCAACTCCTTGCGCACCTGCTCTGCGCGGCTGAGGTCGCCCTTGGCATGCTCCTCGATCAGTCGCTCGAGAAGGCTGACGGCGAAGGTGACGCCGGCGGCCTTGATCGGCTGCAAGTCGATTGGGGCGAGCAGGGCTGGGATCAGTTCCGCCAGACTGCCGAGTCGCTTGCCGGGCGTGCGGGCCAGCGTCACGGGATCGGCGGCATTGCACAGGTCTGCCACGGTCGGAACGTCGCCGGAAATGTCGAAAACGCCGTCTTTCCGGACGGCTATCACGCTCGGGCCGGCCGGGGTGTCGACCCGTCCGACCAGGGTTCCGGCGGTGCCGTCTTCAGGAAGTATTTCAGCCACCGGTTCCGCCATTGGGTGTCGCCCCCTTTACGTTGCGGGCGCTTCGTTGCACAACAGGCGCGCCATTTCCGGGAGTATTAAAATCATGGCCGCAGCGCGGATCAAAGGCGTTCTTTCGCCGGTCGTCACCCCTTTCAAGCGTGATCTGTCGCCCGACGTCGGCCGGTTCATCGCGCACTGCAAGTGGCTGCTCAGCCAGGATTGCGGCCTGGCCATGTTCGGCACCAACTCGGAAGCCAACTCGATGTCGGCCGACGAGCGCATGGAACTGCTCGACAAGGTCGTCGCCGCAGGCGTGCCGACCGACCGCATGATGCCGGGCACCGGCGCCTGCTCGATTAACGAGGCCGCCAAAGTCTCCGCCCACGCCACCAAGAAGGGTGTCTCGGGCGTCCTGATGCTGCCGCCGTTCTATTACAAGGGCGTCCCGGAGGAGGGGCTGTTCCGCTTCTTCAGTGAAGTCGTGCAGCGCGTCGGCGACGACCGGTTGCGCGTCTATCTCTATCACATCCCGCCGGTCTCGGCGGTGCCGATCACGCACAAGCTGGTCGAGCGCCTGATGAAGGCCTATCCGAAGCAGATCGCCGGCATGAAAGATTCGTCGGACGACTGGGCGCACACCAAGAGCATGATCGACGCTTTCGCCAAGGACGGCTTCGACGTGTTCTCGGGCAACGAGAAGCCGCTGATCGACAACATCAAGTCGGGCGGTGCGGGCTGCATCAGCGCCACGGCGAACATCAACCCGGGCAAAATCGCCGAGACCTACAAGAAGTACGCGACGGCCGAGGGCGAGAAGCTGCAGGGCTGGATCAACGAGGTGCGCGGCGTCATGCAGGGCTACGTCATGATCCCGGC
>CAWUOG010000203.1:0-5762 GCA_963923875.1 uncultured Alphaproteobacteria bacterium | reverse complement strand
GCGCCTTCCAGGTCGCGCCGTTCAGCTCGCCCAGCTGCCGCTGCAGCATCTCGGTCGAGCCCATGACGATCCGCCGCCCGCCAACGTCTTCGCTTTCGAAGGTGAAGGGCAGCGGCACCGGTAGCCACAGCTCGACGTTGCGCACGAGGTGCGAGAAGCGCGACTTGAAGCCCTCGCTGTTGCAGCGGAGCAGCGCCGGATCGTCGTCCCATACCTCGGGCATGCTGGCCGGGCGACGAAGCGCGGGCACATCGGTGTATGCCGCCCACAGCACCAGTGAACCCAGCCCGTCCCACCGGGGCTGGCCCGTGAAATACGGCGCCTGGTCCGATTCGTCCCAGTCGATCTCGATATCGGTCATCCGGGCGAGCGAAGCGCCGAGATTGCCGCGCCAGTCCAGCACCGCCTGCCGCAACCGCTCCGGGTCCGAAGCAGCCCCCGTCCTGCGACGGCCGCTGGCCCCCGGTGCGGGACGCTCATCGATGCCCTGCCACTCGCCTGCGTAGTAGCGCCTCAGCGATCCGACATAGACGTCCAAGGCCATCGACGCGCAATCCCCACCCTGGCCAGAGGCACTCCGCCCCTACAACCTCGCGTTGATTTACACGTCTTTCCGTCCCGCGCAACCGACAGGAAGGGAACATCTGGCAGCGCCCGAATGCACACTCGTCGGGACGCTCCCGTGCCGGGTGTCATTGGGGCTCGATGTTCAGCCCCTTGACCAGTTCGATCCACACCGGCCCCTGCTCGGCCAGGATCTTCTCGAAGAAAACGTGGTCTTGTGCGGCGACGTCGATGCCGAACGTGTCGAGAATCTTCTGGATGCGCTCGGTCTTGCCGGCCTCGACCATCATGTCGGAGAGCTTGAGAACGATTTCCTTCGGCATGGCGGCCGGGCCGACCAGGCAGATGAAGCCCTGCACCTGGAAAGCGACGTCGCTCACGCCCTGCTCGAGAAATGTCGGGACGTCCGGCAGCTTGCGCATGCGCTTCCTGGTCGGCACAGCGATCGGCCGGCCGTTGCCGGTCTGCAGCACGTTCGACGCCGCGGCGTAGCTGCCGCTGCCGCCGGTCAGCGAGCCCGAGCCGACATCGACCCACATCAGCGCCTCGCCGCGATAGTGCACAGCCTCCATCTGCAGCTTGAAGTGCCGGTTGAGCGCCTCGACCGCGACATGGCTGTAGGAACCGGCGCCGTAGGTGCCGAGCGACGTCTTGTTGGCGCGCGCGAACTTGTCGAGGTCCGCCAGATCCTTGATGGGCAGCTTGGCGTTCACGATGGTCGGCAGATGGCCGGCATCCATCCACGAGATCGGCACGAAGTCCTTGTCGGGATCGTAAGGCAGCTTCTTGAACAGCACCTTGTTCATGATCATCGTCGTCGAGATCGTCCACATCAGCGTGTGGCCGTCGGGCGGCGCGCTCTTGACCTGCTCGGCGGCGATGGCGCCCGAGGCGCCCGCCTTGTTCTCGACGGTGACCGGCTGGCCGGTCTTCTGCGAAATGTATTCGCCGTAGGCGCGTGCGAAGATATCGGTCAAGCCACCGGCCGGATATCCGCAGATGATCTTGATCGGCTTGCTCGGCCAGGCCTGCGCTATCGAGGGCGCGGGCAACACAGCGACGGCGGTCGCAGCCGTGCCATGACGCAGCACGTCGCGGCGCGATGGGCGCCAAGAGCGGCCTGCAATCATCGATTTCCTCCCTGGTCGTTTGGCTTCCCTGTCGCCTGTCTTGTTTGACGCCTTGTTTGACGTCTTGGTTGTCATTCTTGCTATTGCGGCTCGATGTTCAGCCCCTTGATGACCTCGAGCACTACCGGTCCCTCTTCATCGAGGACCTTCTTGAAATAAGCGCGATCGCGCGCACCCTCGTCGATGCCGAACTGGTCGTTGATCTTCAGCACCCGCTCGGTCTTGCCGCCCTCGACCATGAGGTCGGACAATTTCCTGACGATCTCTTCCGGCGTGCCGGCCGGCGCGGCGCAACCGACCCAGCCGCGGACCTGAAACGCTTTGTCGATGTAGCCTTGCTCGTAGAATGTCGGCACGTCGGGCATCTTCTTCATGCGCTCGAGCGTCGGCACCGCGATCACCTTGACCGAGCCCTGCTGCAGGAAGGGCAGCTGCGAGGCGTAGCTGCCGGTCGCGGTCTGCACGTTGCCCGCCGCAACGTCCTGCCACATCGCGCCTTCGCCGCGGTAGTGCACCGGCTCGAGCTTGAAGCCGTGGTTCCTGTTCAGCGTCTCGGCCACGACGTGCGCGAATGACCCTGCGCCGTAGGTCGCGGCGGACACCTTCTTGTCTTTGCTCCAGTCGAAGAACTCCTTGATGTTCCTGACCGGGATGTCCTTGTTCACCGCCGTCGGCAGATGGCCGGTGTTGAACCAGGCGACCAGCGCGAAATCCTTGTCCGGATCGTAAGGCAGCTTTTTGAACAGGACCTTGTTCTGCACCATCGTGGTCGAGTTGGTGAACATCAGGGTGTAGCCGTCGGGGGCCGAATTCTTCACCAGCTCGGCGCCGATTGCGCCGGCCGCCCCAGTCTTGTTTTCAACCACCACCGGCTGGCCGAGCTTCTGCGAAATGAAATCGCCGTAGGCGCGCGAAAAGATGTCGGTCAGGCCGCCCGGCGGATAGGTGCAGACGATCTTGATCGGCTTGTTCGGCCAAGCCTGGGCAATCGCCGGCGCCGGCAGGGCGCTCGCTGCGGCCATGGCGCCGAATCGCAACACGTCGCGCCGTGACGGGCGAACGATCATGCCTTCCTCCCTGCGGCGCGGCTGTTGCCGATGGCGGTCTGTCGCCGCCTGGATAGTGACTACGTTGCTTTCGTCGCGCCCGACTTCAGCATGGCATCGATTTCAGCCTGGGTGAAGCCTGCTTCGCTCAGCACCTCGACGCTATGCTCGCCGAGTCGCGGCTGCAGTCGGCCGATCTCGGGCGGAGTCTTGCTGAAGCGCGGTGCAATGCCCGGCATGCGCAACTTGCCCTCGGTCGGATGGTCGATGTCCTGCCAGTATCCCGTGGCGTTGAGCTGCGGATCCTTGAACAGGTCGTCGAGAGTGTTCACCGGTCCGTGCGGCACGTTTGAGTTCTTCAGCAGCTCCACCCATTCGGCATTGGTGCGCTCGGCGCAGAGACCGGCGAGAGTGGCGTAGTATTGCTCGACGTTCTTGAGGCGGTTGGCCATGCCCTGGAAGCGCGGGTCCTTCGCCAGATCCTCGCGGCCGACCAGGATACAGAACTCCTTCCAGTGGCCGTCGGTATAGGGCAGCAGGGCAAAGTAGCCGTCCTTGGAAGGATACGGCCGCCGCTCCTTGTTGAGCACGCGCTTGTAGCCCGCCGTGTCGAGTGCGGGCTTGAAGGTCTCGCCATAGAGATGCTCGACCATCACGAACGAGACCAGCGTTTCGAACATCGGTACCTCGACCGCCTGACCCTTGCCGGTGCGCTCGCGTGCGAATAGCGCCGCAAGCAGCGCCGAGACGACACCGTTCGAACTCGTCTTGTCGGCGACGATGGTCGGCAGAAAGCGCGGCTGCCCCGCCACCACGCTCTGCAGCGCTGCGAGACCGGAGCCTGCCTGGATGATGTCGTCGTAGGCGGCCTTCGGTCCCATCGGGCCGGCGGCGCGATAGCCGTAGGCAGCGACATACACCAGCCTCGGATTGATCTTCTCGAACTTCTCGTACTCGACGCCCAGGCGCTTCGCCGGCTCCGGCCGGTAATTGTGCATCAGCACGTCGGCGGTCTCGGCGAGCTTGAACAGCGCCTTGCGGCCAGCATCCTGCTTGAGGTCCAGCACGATCGAGCGTTTGGAGCGGTTGCAGCCGAGATAGAACGCCGCCATTCCGGGGTTGCGGGCCGGACCCAGCACGCGTGTGGTGTCGCCTTCCGGCGGCTCGATCTTGATCACGTCGGCGCCGAGATCGCCCAACTGCTGCGCCGCCCACGGCCCCAGCACGACCGTCGTGCAGTCGAGAATACGTACTCCGCTGAGCGGCCCGGCCATCGCGCTGTCTCCCCCGTCCTCGTGGTTGACGCATCTAATCATGCCCGGCGCACCGGCGAAATAAGCGCGGCGCCGCTGCGAAATTCGGCCTGCGGTCACAATTTTCTCACCGCAATCGCGGTGCTCGCGACGCTACCTCTGGAGAACACAAACGAGGAGGCCCAATCATGAACGATCGAAAGCCCCTGCAACGTTCCCTCACTGCGCTGGCGACGGCAGCGCTCGGCGTGGCGGCCATCGCCACCTCGGCCCAGGCCCACGACGAGAAGTATTGGAAGAGGAAGGGCCCGCCGTTCGTGCCGCCGGGACACATCTACTACCAGGCCGTCCCGGTCGTGTACGCGTCACGCCCCGTCGTCGTGGTCCCGCCCCCGGCCATCATCTACGGACGTGAGCCCGTCTACTATTATGGCGCGCCACAGCCTGGCCTGAACGTCAACATCAACGTGCCGCTGCGCTGACCGCGCAGGCTCTGGGGCGGGCCGGATCGTGGCGGAAACCGGTCGCGCGAATCCGCGACAATGCCCCAATTGAGCGGGAGATGGCAGGAGGGGTCCGTTGCGTATCTCAGGCATATCGGAGGTATGCCCATGCATGACATGACCAAGAAGCTGATCGGCGCAGCCGCGCTCGCCGCCACCTCTCTCGTCGTCCTGTCGACCGCCGCCCTGGCGCACGATGGCGACCGCTATGGCGATCGCTACGAACGCAGCCGCTGGGAGCAGCGTCGCGTCCACTATGTCCACGAGCGGCCGGTCTACATCCACGAGAGCCGGCCGGTGATCGTCGAGCGCGAACGGCCGGTCTTCGTGGCCCCGCAGATGTTCGCGCCGGCGCAACCGTCCAGCCTCAACTTCAACTTCCAGATTCCCCTCAACTGAACCGCTGAATTCGCGTCGGGAACCGCCCCGGAGCCGATGGTTTCGGGGCGGCTTCCGGGTGGCCTCGCGGCCGCCCCGATGCGGCCCCAGCCGGTGGGGGCGGTTGACTCCTGCGGCGCGGCCCCTATTGTGGCGCCCGCAATGCTGCGACTGACGACGCTTCGACTTATTCGCTGACCCGCCTCCCGGTGTCCGGGAACCCTGCGGGTCGCTCTGTCGTCCGTCCTCATTCTCTTCAGAAAAAAGTCGCAGGCCTCCAATGTCCGTTCAAAAACCCATGATGCCCCGCGCGGGCGAAAAGTACGTTCCGTTCAAGCCGATCGAGATCAAGGATCGGCAGTGGCCGAACAAGGTCATCACCAAACCGCCGATCTGGTGCGCCGTCGATCTGCGCGACGGCAACCAGGCCCTGATCGAGCCGATGGACTCCGACCGCAAGACCCGGATGTTCAAGCTGCTCTGCAACATGGGCTTCAAGGAGATCGAAGTCGGCTTCCCGGCCGCTTCCGAGACCGACTTCGAGTTCGTGCGCGAGCTCATCGAAAAGAAGATGATTCCCGACGACGTCACCATTCAGGTGCTGACGCAGTCGCGGCCCGAGCTGATCGAGCGCACCTTCGAGGCCTGCCGTGGCGCCAAGCGGGTGATCGTCCATCTCTACAACTCGACCTCGACGCTCCAGCGCCGCGTCGTGTTCGGCATGGATTATTCCGGCATCGTCGACATCGCGGTGTCGGGCGCCAAGCTGGTCAAGCAGCTGGCCGACGCCGACCCCAAGACCGAGTGGGTCTACGAATACTCGCCGGAGAGCTTCACCGGCACCGAGCTCGAGTTCGCGCGCGACATCTGCGCGGCGGTCTGCGACGT
>CAWUOG010000202.1:0-5837 GCA_963923875.1 uncultured Alphaproteobacteria bacterium | reverse complement strand
CCAGCGGACGATTGCTGTTGCCTGTCAGGATTTTCATAGTTAAGCCGTTGATCTCAAACGAGAAAACGGCCACCCCCGGCCGCGACGCGGGCGGAACATACCAACCGGTCCCCGGCCTGTAAACGGCCTGAAATACGCGGGCAAATCGAGCTGTTTCAACCCTGGGACGCCCCCGGCAACGACCCGGGCGGCGGGCCTCACGGCAGCTTCTTCAGCCCCCAGGCCTGCGCCAGGTCCTCGGCCATGCGGTCCGCGATCAGTTCGTAGCCGCGGCTGCGCTTGCCCTGGAAGTGGGCGTGCACGGCATCGGCGTAGATCGTGCCCGCCTCGTTCTGGAACACGTCGCCGAGATCGTAGATCGCGAGTCCGCGCTCGCGCAGCGTCATCATCCCGGCGACCAGGTCGCGATAGCGCGCGATGTAGGACATGTCGCCCGCGCCCTTCTTCTCCTCGTCGGTCAGCACCTTGCCCCACACCGGCACTGGCTGGAGGAAGAACGCCGCCTTGACCCCGTGCGCGGCGGCCACCGCGGCGATCGAGATGTTGTAGTTGCGATAGCGTGCCAGCTGCTCGTCGAACACCTTGTCGGGATGGCCGATGACCTCCTGGGGCAGGCCGAAGATCGTGTCCATGCGGGTGCGCCGCTCGTACTGCATGATGTCCCAGCGCCGCGCCTGGTCGATCAGCGCGCGATGCACCAGGTAGGCGGCATGCGAGCGGTCGAGCACCGGCGTCGCCGCAATCAACTGCGCCACGCGCGCGATCATCCAGCCCGACACCGCGTCCGAGAACTCGCCCTTGAACAGCGGATTGACGGCGAGGAAGCTCGGCCCCGGCATCTCGAGCGCGAGCTTCTGGTCGGGCGCGAAATTCAGCGACTCGTTGAAGCCGTCCAGGGTCACGACCGCATCGACCAGCGTCGCATACATCGAGAACAGGATGAGCTGCTGCGGCTCCTTCCAGCCGCCCTCGCCGCCGTTCAGCACCAGGAACGGCTTGCCGTTGGGGCTGGTGTAGCGCCGGGCGAGCGCTTCCTCGAGAAAGCGCGGCGCATCGGGCGAGGCCTGTCCGACCTGCGCGGCAACCGAGCCGCCGGTCAGCAGCACGACGTAATGCTCGGTATCGCGCTGCCGCGGATAATCGCGGCCGTAGAGACCGATATTGTTGGTGCTGGGCGGCCCGCACGGCGGGTCGCCGTGATGGACGTAGCCGAGATAGGGGTGCGGCAGGAAGATGTCGACGTAGGTGCAGCCCGTCGCCTTGGTCGTCTCGTGGATGAACGAATTGGGCGCACGGTCGTAGAGCTCGCGCGCCGAGACGTACCGGCCTTCCTGGAGGGCGATCCACGCCGTCGCGAAAATCTCGAGCACGACGGCGCCCAGGATCACGCCGACGAGCACGGCCACCCAGGCGAAGGTCTTCGACTTGCTGTTCATGGAGGAGGGTCGACGGAGGACGGCCATTTCCTGTTGCTCGCGGTGCTGTCAGCCGGCGCCGACCGGTCCGACGCGCTCGCGTCCAACCGCGAATTTCACCGTATCAACCGCTTCGCGGGCTGTAAACCAACCCCAAGTCGCGACAGGCCGAAGGGCCCTAGCGCGCCTTGAGGTCCCACGCGGTGCCGATGTCCTTCGCCATACGCGCGGCCATCAGCTCGTAGCCGCGGCTGGCGTTGCCCTGGTAGGTCGCGTGCACGGCGTCGGCGTAGATCGTGCCCTTCTCCGCCTGGAAGATGTCGCCGAGATCGTAGATCGCGAGGCCGCGTTCGCCGAGGCCGAGCATTCCGGCGATCATGTCGCGATAGCCGTTCAGATAGGACATGTCGGCCGCGCCCTTCTTTTCGTCTTCCGTCAGGTCCTTGCCCCAGGACGGCACCGGCTGGAGGAAGAAGGCCGACTTGACGTTGTGGGCGTCGGCCAGCGCCTTGATCGAGAGCTCGTAACTGCGATAGCGCTCGAGTTGGGCGGCGAAGATCTTCTGCGGATTGCCGACGACGTCCTTCGGCAGGCCGAAGATCGTGTCCATGCGCGTCTTGCGCTCGTACTGCATGACGTCCCAGCGCCGGGCCAGACCCATCAGGCCGCTATGCACCAGATAGGCGGCATGGGAGTGCTGCAGCACGGGGTTGGCGGCGATCGACTGGGCGATGCGCGCGACCACCCACCCCCAGACCGCATCGGCGAACTCGCCGCGGAACAGCGGATTGACGGCGCGGAAGAAGCTGAACTGCGTCTCGAGCGACATCGTCTGGTTGGGCGCGAACATCAGGAATTCGTTGAAGCCGTCGAGCGTCACCACGGCGTCGACCAGCGGGGCGTACATGGCGAAGAGGATGAATTGCTGCGGTTCTTTCCAGCCGCCCTCTGCGCCATTGAGAACGAGGAATGGCTTGCCCGTAGGGCTGACATAGGCGCGATTGAGCGCCTCCTCGAGGAAGCGGGGCAGGGTGGGAGCCGCCTGGCCCATCTGGGCGGCGACCGACCCTCCGGTCAGCAGGACGACGTATCGGTCGGTGCGACGCTGCGTGGGGAAGTCGGTGCCGTAGAGCCCGATGTTGTTGGTGCTGGCATAGCCGCACGGCGGATCGCCGTGATGCACGTAGGACAGGTACGGATGCGGCAGGTAGCCGTCGACATAGGTGCAGGCCTTGCCCTTGGTCGCGGCGTGAATGAACGAATTGGGCGCGCGGTCGTAGAGTTTCTCCGCCGACACGTAGGCGCCTTCGTCGATCCAGAGCCACGCCGTCGCCAGGCCTTCCAGCAGGACGGCGCCGAGCGCGACGCCGACGAGGACGGACAGCCAGGCGAGCGCGCGGCTGTGGCGCTTCATGAATGCGGGTCGGCCACGAACGGCCATTGCGTCTTGTCGGCCTTCTTGTAGGGCAGCAGCGACCAGTCGGGCACCAGCGCGCCGGGGGCGGCGACATAGACCACCTCCGACGCGATCGGCGCGTAGGCGGCGTGGAAGTGCTGCATCGACTTCACCACCACGACCTTCTTGGTCGAGGGATCGACGCCGAGCTTGGTGAAGCAGTCGAGGCTGTGGCACTGGCTGCGCTTGGTGTTGACGATCACCGTCACGCCCTCGATCTGCAGCGCCGCGGCGTCGCCGATCGTGTTGACGCCCTTGCGCTGGCCGCCGAACTGGATGGTGATCTCGCGGCCGAGCTTCAGCACCCTGGCGCGCGCGTCGACCGGCGGCCCCGACTGCGGCCCGAGCTTGCCGCCGAGGCGGATGTCGAGTTCGGCACCCTCGCCGACCTCGAAGGCGAGCTTCACCGCGCCGGGATCCCAGAACATGGCGATGGCGGCATCCTCGACCTTGCGGTCGAGCAGTGCCTTCAGGATGAAGGTCGAATCCGACGCCGCTCCGCCGCCGGCATTGTCCGACACGTCGGCCAGCACCATCGGCTTGGGCAGGTTGTGCGAGGAGGCGCGCGCCATCGCGGCGTCGAGCGTGACATAGGGCGGCTGGGTCCTGTCGCGCATGGCGAAGAACTCCATGCCGAGCTCGCGGGCGAGCTTCTCCGCCTTGGGCCTGTCGTTGTCGGTGACGACGATCATGCGGCTGCTCATTTCGCGGATGTCCGACCACGGAAAGCCGTGGGCGATCGACAGCGACAGCACGCCGTCCTTGCCCTCCATCGACTGCAGCTTGTCGACGAAGCCGCGCATCGGCTGGCGCGTGGTGTGGAACACGCCGATCATCCGGCAGTCGAAGTTGGCCATCACCGGCTTGGTGCGGCCCTCGATGGCGCCTTCCATGACGGTGAACAGGTCGTCGGCGCGCTCCGACACGTCGACATGCGGGTATTCCTTGAACAGCACCAGCACCGTGGCGTCGCGGAATGTGCCCTCGCCGACGTTGCAATGCAGGTCGAGCTCGACGCCGACCGGAATGTCCGGCCCGACCACCTTGCGGACATGGGCCAGCAGGTCGCTTTCGCAGTCGTCGTAACCCTCGGCCACCATGGCGCCGTGGCAGGACAGGAACACGGCATCGACCGGCATCGCCGCCTTGAGGTCGGCCACGATCTCGTCGCGGAACGCCTCGTAGACCTTCTTCACCGTCTTGCCGGCCGGCTGGGCGAAGGCGCACAGGCTCTCGACGACCTGCCAGCCCTTGGCCTCGGCGCGCTGGCGCCAGACGGCGAGCGGTGCGCCGAACATCGGGATGTTCTTGCCGTAGCTGCCCTTGCGGTAGAGGCAGGTCTCCTCGAAAAGCTGGTGGCCGGTCGGGATGGAGGCGAAAGTGTTGGTCTCGGTGCCGAGGCACGCGGTGAAGATCTTTTTCATGGCAGGATGTTAGAGCATGTTGCGTGCCGCGGGGGCAAAGAGATGAGCGATGCGAAAACGACGGGAGGGGATGGCGCGGACGCGAGCCTGGCGGCCATGCCGCTCTACACCCATCTCGAGCGCATCGAGCGCGGCCTCGCCGCCCAGGGCATCGGCCCGCAGGACCGCTTCAGGCCCGAGCAGCTCTTCGCGCTCGACCAGTGGCACTACCACGGCACCGACGCGATCCGGGATGCCGCCGCGTTCCTGCAGATCGGACCGCGCACCCGCGTGCTCGATGTCGGCTCGGGCATCGGCGGCCCGGCGCGCTTCCTCGCCCATACGACCGGCTGCCACGTCGTGGCCCTCGAACTGCAGCCCGACCTGCACGCGATCGGCCTCGACCTGACGAGGCGATGCGGCCTGGATTCGCGGGTGACCCATGTCTGCGGCGATGCGCTCACGCATCCGATCATGCCGAGCTCGTTCGACGCGGTGCTGAGCTTCCTCGCCGTGCTGCATGTCGCCGACCGGCCGGCGCTGCTGCGCCGGTTCTTCGCCGCCCTGAAGCCCGGCGGCCGCACCTATATCGAGGATCTCTGCCAACACCAGCCCTTCGCTGCCGGCGATCTCGATGAGGTGCGCACCGTGGTGTACGGCCAGACCGTCACCTCGATCGCCGACTACGAAGGCGACCTCGGGGCGGCGGGTTTCCTCGACATCGTGGCGACCGACCTGACGCCGGACTGGGCGCCATTCGCGAAGCAGCGGCTGGCGGCCTGGCAGGCCGATCGCGCCAACTACGTCGGCGTTCACGGCGAAGGCGCGTGGGCGGCGCAAGACCTGTTCTATCGTGTGATCGACGCGCTCTACCGCAAGGGCAGCCTGGGCGGCGTGCGGCTTACGGCGCGGCGGCCCTAGGGCGAACCTCTAGCCCACCATCCGCCCGCGGCCGGCCCAGTATTTGGCGCGCAGCACTTTCTTGTCGACCTTGCCGACGGCGGTGAGCGGCAGGGCCTCGACGAACTCGACCTGCTTGGGCGCATGGGTGCCGCCCTTCCTGTCCTTCACCATCTGCATCAGCTGCTCGGGGGGCGGCTGCGTGCCGGGCTTGGCGACCACCAGCGCGGTCACCGCTTCACCCCACTTCTCGTGCGGCACGCCGATCACCGCCACCATGGCGACGTCGGGATGGGCGGAGATCACGTCTTCCACTTCGCGCGGGAAGATGTTGAAGCCGCCGGACACGATCATGTCCTTGCTGCGATCGACGATAGAGAGGTAGCCCTGCTCGTCGGCGCGCGCGATGTCGCCGGTGTGAAGCCAGCCGCCCTTGAACGTGTCCTCGGTCTGCTCCGGCCGCTTCCAGTAGCGCTCCATGGCGTGCGGCGCACGCACGCAGATCTCGCCGGCCTCGCCCGGCGCCACCTCGTTGTTGTCGGGATCGCGCAAGCTGACCAGGCAGGACGACAGCGGAAAGCCGCAGGAGGCGAAGAGATGCGGGCGTTTGGCGTCATGGTCGCCCTTGCGCAGCACGCTCACCGGATAGCACTCGGTCTGGCC
>CAWUOG010000201.1:0-5839 GCA_963923875.1 uncultured Alphaproteobacteria bacterium | reverse complement strand
ACCAAGGTCACGCACACCCGCAGCCATGGCGCGACGGTCGTGCTGCACGGCGACACGCTGTCGGAGGCGGCGCAGGAAGCGCACCGGATCGCCGCCGAACGAAAGCTGGTGTTCGTGCATCCCTACGACGATCCCCGCATCGTCGCAGGCCAGGGCACGATCGCGCTCGAAATGCTGCAGGACGTGCCCCAGCTCGACACGATCGTGGCACCGGTCGGCGGCGGCGGCATGATCGCGGGCTGCGCGGTCGCGGCCTGCGGGTTGAAGCCGGGCTTCAAGGTGATCGGCGTCGAGGCGGCAGGGTATTCGGCGATGCGCCAGCTGCTGGCCGGGGAGCCGGTGAGCGCCGGCGGCGACACGATCGCCGAGGGCATCGCGGTGCGCGACATCGGCCAGTTGCCGCTCGGCATCTGCCGCGCCCTGCTGGAGCGGGTGCTGAGCGTCGACGAGGTCACGATCGAGCGGGCCATCGCTCTGCTGCTCGAGGTCGAGAAGACCGTGGTCGAGGGCGCAGGCGCCGCCGGTCTCGCCGCCCTGCTCGCCTATCCCGAGGTCTTCCGCGGCCGCAAGATCGGCCTGGTGCTGAGCGGCGGCAATATCGATACCCGACTGCTGGCCTCGGTGCTGCTGCGCGGGCTGGTGCGCGATGGCAGAATCGTTCGGCTGCGGCTGATGATCGGCGACGCGCCGGGCCAACTCGCCCGGGTTGCCGGCCTGATCGGCAAGGCCGGAGGCAACATCGTCGAAGTCCAGCACCAGCGGCTGTTCGGCGGCGTGGTCGCCAAGGCGACCGAGCTCGACGTCACGGTCGAGACCCGCGACCGGCCGCACGTCCGGGAGCTGGTTTCAGCCCTGGAAGGCCAGGGATTCAAGGTTCGCGTTCTGGAGGGTGCCGACGCGTAAAAGCGTCGCTTTCTACCCACCGGCCGGGGGGTCTAAAAGACCGGCCATGTCCGCCTCTCCCCAATACGTCCCCTCGCCCACGCCCGACCTGGCCAGGATCGGCCGGGCCCTGATTTCCGTCTCCGACAAGGCCGGCCTGGTCGAACTGGGCAAGGCGCTGGCGGCGCACGGAGTGGAGATCCTGTCGACCGGCGGCTCGGCCAAGAGCCTGCGCGAAGCCGGCGTGAAGGTGATCGAGGTCAGCGACCACACCGGCTTCCCCGAGATCATGGACGGCCGCGTCAAGACGCTGCAGCCCGCGATCCACGGCGGCATCCTGGCGCGGCGCACCGATGGCGGCCACGCCAAGGCGATGAGCGATCACAAGATCGCGGCGATCGATCTCGTGGTGGTGAATCTCTATCCCTTCGAGGCGACGGTGGCGCGCGGCGCCGACTTCCCGACCTGCGTCGAGAACATCGATATCGGCGGGCCGGCACTGATCCGCGCCTCGGCCAAGAACCACGACTTCGTCACCATCGTGGTCGATCCCGCCGACTACAAGTCGGTGCTCGACGAGATGGCGGCGAACAAGGGCGCCACGTCACTGAAGCTGCGCCGCGGTCTCGCGGCCAAGGCCTATGCGCGCACGGCCTCGTACGATTCGGCCATCGCCAACTGGTTCGCCAAGCAGCAGGGCGAGACCTTCCCGGAGCGGCTGACCGTGGCAGCCGAGAGGGTGCAGGTGCTGCGCTACGGCGAAAACCCGCACCAGCAGGCGGCGTTCTATTCCGATGGCAGCAAGCGACCAGGCGTCGCCACCGCACGGATCATCCAGGGCAAAGAACTCTCGTATAACAATATCGGCGACACCGAGGCCGCCTACGAGTGCGTGGCCGAATTCAAGGACCCTGCGGTCGTCGTGATCAAGCACGCCAATCCCTGCGGCGTCGCGGTCGCCAAGGACCAGTTCACCGCCTTCAAGAAGGCCTACGAGTGCGATCCGGTGTCGATCTTCGGCGGCATCGTCGCGGTCAACACGCCGCTCGAAGGCAAGGTCGCAGAGGAACTGGCAAAGCTGTTCCTTGAGGTCGTGATCGCGCCCGACGCCTCGAAGGAAGCGCTGGAGATCTTCGCCAAGCGCCGGAACGTGCGCGTACTGCTGGCCGGCACACTCCCCGATCCGCGCACCGCGGGCATGACGCTGAAAAGCGTGGCCGGCGGCTATCTGCTGCAGAGCCGCGACAACGGCCACGTCGCGCGCTCCGACCTGAAAGTCGTCACCAAGCGGGCGCCGACCGACAAGGAGATCGAGGACATGCTGTTCGCTTTCACCGTGTGCAAGCACGTGAAGAGCAACGCCATCGTCTACGCCAAGGATCGCGCCACGGTCGGCGTCGGCGCCGGCCAGATGAACCGCCGCGATTCCTCGCGCATCGCCGCCATCCGCGCCGCCGAATCGGGCGAAGCGGCGGGCCTCAAGGAAAGCCCTGCCAAGGGCAGCGTGGTGGCATCGGATGCCTTCTTTCCCTTCGCCGATGGCCTGCTGGCCGCCGCGGAGGCCGGCGCCACGGCGGTGATCCAGCCTGGTGGCTCGATGCGTGACCAGGAAGTCATCGATGCCGCCGACAAAGCGGGGCTGGCGATGGTCTTCACCGGCATGCGCCACTTCCGCCACTAGTCGAAGCGCCCTCCTCGACGACGGTCGAGGAGATGTTCCGAGGCATCGAGTACCCAGGTAGGGCGTCGGCGCTCAACGCTTCTAGACGGGCTCTATCAGGTCCCAGCGATTGCCGTAGAGATCGGTGAACACGGCGACCTTGCCGTAGGCTTCTTCCGCCGGTCCTCTCACGAAGGCGATGCCACGGCTGGAATAGGTGCGATAGTCGCGATCGAAATCGTCGGTGTGCAGGAACAGGAAGACGCGCCCGCCGGTCTGGTTGCCGATCGCGCGCTTCTGTTCATCGTTGGAAGCCTTGGCGAGCAGGAATGCCGTGCCGGCACTGCCCGTCGGTCTCACCACCACCCAGCGCCGGCCCGCCCCCTGGTCCGTGTCCGGGGTGTTCTGGACCAGAGTGAAGCCGAGCTTTTCCGTGTACCAGGCGATCGCTTCGTCATAGTCGGCGACGACCAGGGCGACCAAGGCGAGATGCTGTTTCATGACGCTCCTACGGAGAAGCCGCGCGGGATCACCGAGACTTCCAGCGGCAGGCGCCCGATCGTCTCGCCATCGAGATCGACCAGCGTCTCGACGTCCGATTCGAACCTGAACGACGTGCCGCGGCCGGTGCTCACCTGCGGATGATGCACGTGGTCGCCGCTATAGACCTTGGGCAGCACGCGCGTGAGCATGGTGAACGGCGCCACGTCGCCCATCTCGATCAGGTCGAGCATGCCATCGTCGAACTTGGCGCCCGGGATCAGGCGCATGCCGCCGCCGCCATTCTCGGTGTTGCCGACCATCGCGGTCGAGATCCGGCGCGGCGCCTGCTTCACGCCGTCGATGGTGATGGCAATCGGGCGCGGCCGGTAACCCAGGATCACCGGCGGCGACATCAGGAAATAGGAGATGCCGCCCAGCTTCTTCAGCCAGCGCGACTGTGAGGTGCGGTAGCTGACCGTGGCGGCAAGGCCGAGCGCCACGATCAGGTAGCCGAAGCGATCGACGGTGCTTCCATCGAGACCGGTACAGCGCACGCGCAGCAGATCGATCGGCCGAGTGGCCGTCGACGCCGCGGCATCGAAGGCGAGACCGGGCCTGGCGAGATGACCGAGCGCGCGACAGAGTTCGTTGGCGGTGCCGTTCGGCACCGGGCAGAGAACCCCGTCGGCGACCGTCAGCCGGCCCGCCAGATCGAGCATGCCGTTCAACGCCTCGTTCACCGTGCCGTCACCGCCGACCGCGATGATCCGACGGGCGCCCCCAGCCAGGGCGCTCCGGGCCAACTCGGTCGCGTGGCCCGGCGCGGCGGTGAATACCGGCTCGAAAGGGCCGAGACGGCGCGTCAGCTCCGCCTGGATGGCGGGCCAAGTCCGCCGGGCACCGCCCTTATGGGCCGCCGGATTGACGATTACGGTGAATTTCATACTGTCAGATTCTGTCAGCTGCCACTTCTAAGCTGCCGCCTCAACTTAAGGGGCATCCGTGTCGCGCGCGCAACGTCTGTTGGACCTGATCCAGGTACTGAGGCGCCATCGTCACCCGGTGAGCGGGGCGTCGCTTGCCGAGGCGACCGGCGTGTCGCTGCGTACGGTCTATCGCGACATCGACACGCTCAAGGCCGAGGGCGCGCACATCGATGGCGAGGCCGGCGTCGGCTACGTGCTGCGCCCGGGCTTCATGCTGCCGCCACTGATGTTCAGCGAGGAGGAGATCGAAGCGATCGTACTCGGCTCACGCTGGGTGCATCAGCGCGCCGACAAGTCGCTGGCCGGAGCGGCGGCCAATGTGCTGGCCAAGATTGGGGCGGTGCTGCCCGACGATCTGCGCGAGACACTCGACGATTCGGGCCTCCTGGTCGGACCGGGCGAGACGGTCTCGGCGGGAGACGCGGAGCTCCCCAAGATCCGCCAGGCCATCCGCCGTGAGCGCAAACTTTCGATCGCCTATGCCGACAAGGCGGGCGCCGCGACCCGGCGCATCGTCTGGCCGTTCGCGCTCGCCTTCTTCGAGAAGGTGCGCGTGGTGGTGACGTGGTGCGAGCTGCGACAGGACTATCGTCACTTCCGCACCGACCGCATCGCCACGCTGACGGTAAGCGAAAAGCGCTATCCGCGGCGGCGCCAGGCGCTGCTCAAGGAATGGCGCGAGCAGGACGGCACGACCGACATCTGAAGGTCGCGATCGAGCATCACGAAGCTGCTGCCACGGTCTGACAGCAGCGCCGACTACATTGGCTTCATCCGAACAAGGAGAAACCAATGAGCAAGAATTGGCTTGCTGTCGCTTCCGCCGATCACGTCGCCGTCGGCCGCGCCGAAGGTTTCATGCAGGTCTGTCACGGCAAGGTCTCGCCGCTGCGGCGGCTGCAGCCCGGCGACCGCGTCGTCTACTACTCGCCGACCCGACGCTATTCGCCGAGTCACGCGTTGCGCGAGAAGGACCGCCTGCAGAGCTTCACCGCGCTCGGCACGGTTTCCGCCTCCGCTCCGTATCGAGCCGACACCGATGGCGAGCGCGCGGAGATCTTCCTGCCGTGGCGGCGCGACATTGCCTGGCATGACGCAGGCGAAGTGCCGCTCGAGGACCTGAAGGGCCGGCTGGCTTTCGCGCGCGAAGCGAACTGGGGCTATCGCCTGCGCCAGGGCCTGGTCGAGATCGGCCTGGTCGTGCTGGTAGGACTGGCAGCCAAGAACGCCATCCTGATCGTGGAGTTCGCCAAGCAGGCCCATGAGGCCGGCATGAGCCGCCACGAGGCAGCGATCTCGGCCGCGCGCACACGGTTGCGGCCGATCCTCATGACCTCGCTCGCCTTCATCCTGGGCGTGGTGCCGCTGGTGCTGAGCACCGGCGCTGGCGCAGAGATGCGCCAGTCGCTTGGCAAGGCCGTGTTCGCCGGCATGCTGGGCGTCACGCTGTTTGGTCTGCTCTTCACGCCGGTCTTCTACGTGATCTCGACCGCACTCTCGGAATTGCCCTTCAAGTGGCGCAAGAAGGATCTCGACACGCCGACATTCACGCCGGAGAGGTGAGCGTCATGAAGATGCCCTGGGTTCTGATTTCGGGCATGGCGGCGGTCGCCGCGCTGGCGCTGGCAGTCTTGCCGACCTCGGCGGAGACGGTCCGTCGGCTGCCGGCCCCGGCCGCCGATGAGACGACCGACGCAGCCGCGCCGCGCATCGCAGTGTTCGCCGGCGGTTGCTTCTGGGGTGTGCAGGGTGTGTTCCAGCACGTCGACGGCGTGACCAGCGCGGTGTCCGGCTACGCCGGCGGCGATGAGGCGACGGCACAATACGA
>CAWUOG010000200.1:0-5880 GCA_963923875.1 uncultured Alphaproteobacteria bacterium | reverse complement strand
CGGCCGTCGAGCTGCAGCGGGAAATTGTGCTCGCTGCGCGGGTAGGTGGCGGCGCGCTTGTAGTTGTGGCGATGCGGATCGCCTTCGCCGGGTGCCTCGATCTTGATCACGTCGGCGCCGTAGTCGGCGAGCGCCACCGCCGCTGCGGGCGCGGCGATAAAGGTGCTGATATCCAGCACCTTCAGGCCTTCGAGCGGCAGGGGTTCGCTGTCGCTCATCCGAGCGCACCGCTGTCCTTGAGGCCGGCGATCTCGGCGGCGCTCAGACCGGCCTCGCGCAGGACTTCCACGCCGTGCTCGCCCAATGCCGGCGCGGCGTGCGCCACGCGCTGTTCGGCGAAGGACAACCGGATCGGATTGGCCAGCGTCCGCGGCATGTCGGGAATCGCCGTCTCGACGACGGCGCCGCAGGCGACAGCCTGCTGATCGTCCGGCACGTCGGAGGGCCGGCTGATCACGCCGAACGTCACTTCGCGCGCCGCCAACGCCTTGCGCCAATGCTCGTAGGGCTGCCTGGCGAAGGTTCCCGAAAAGATCGCCGCGAGCTCGGCCGAATTCTTGCGTCGCTCGGCTTCGGTCGAAAAGCGCGGATCTCCGATCAGCGCCTGCAGTTCCATGGCCTCGCAGAGAGGTGCCCAGAGCTTGTCGGTGCGCACGATGGTGAGCTGCAGCCAGCGATCGTCCGACGTGCGGTAGATGTTGCCCAGCGCCGAGCGCGGCCGCTCCGGCGGCGGACGATGCGGCAGATAGGCGCCGACCAGCGCGGCCTGGGCGATGACGCCGCACGACCACAGTCCGTTGCCGAGCAGCGACGTGCCGACCCACGAACCTTCGCCGGTCTTCATGCGATGGATCAGCGCCATCAGGATCGAGGACACCAGCGCCATCGCGGTCGCGCGGTCGCCCTGCGCCGGACCGGGTACGCCGGGCGGCCCGCCTTCGTAGCGTTGGGCATCGAGCAGGCCCGAGCGCGCGAAGTAGGCCGTGGCGTCGAAGCCCGGCCGGTCGCGATCGGGGCCGCTTTCGCCGTACCCCGTCAGCGAGGCATAGATCAGCTTCGGATTGACCTTCTTCACGTCGTCGTAGGCGAGCTTCAGCTTGTCGCGCACGGGGGGCGGGAAGTTGCAGATCAGGATGTCGGACTTCTCGATCAGCCGGTCGAGCGCGGCGCGCGCCGGGGGCTGCTTGAGGTCGAGCACGATGGAGCGCTTGTTGCGCGAATCCATCTGCCACGGGTAGTTCACCTCGGCTTTCGGATAGTTCGACGAATCGTGCATGATCCGGCGATTGGGGTCGCCGTCCGGCCCTTCGATCTTGATGACGTCGGCGCCCCAGTCGCCGAGCACGACCGCAGCGGCGGGCGCGGCGATGAACGAACTGATGTCCAGGACGCGCAGTCCTGCCAGCGGCGCTTCCGTCGATTGGCGCGAGGCTTGGCCAGATTCCACCATGCAGTAGGTCCCTTTTTTGTCGATACTAGACCTCAGGCGGAGGAGAGAACATGGCGCCAAAGCGCAAACCAAACATTCTGATCGTGCTGATCGACGACCTGAGGTTCGACGAACTCGGGATATGCGGGCATCCCTTCATGAAGACGCCGCACATCGATCGCATCGGTCATGAAGGCGCGATGTTCACTTCGGCGTTCCATACCACGCCACTCTGCTCGCCCAACCGCGCCTCGATCGTCACCGGCCAATATGCGAGCCGCCACGGCATCATCGACAATGTGGCGCGCGACGCGCACAGCCACCGGCTGCCGAACTATCACGTCGTCCTGCAGAAACTGGGCTACGAGACCGCCCATGTCGGCAAGTGGCACATGGGCAACTCGGGCGGCCCGCGGCCGGGCTACGACAAGTGGGTGAGTTTTCCGGGCCACGGCTCGATCATCGATCCGATCCTGAACATCGACGGCGATGAGAAGAAGTACACCGGCTACATCACCGATCTGCTGAACGAGCACGCCGTCTCGTTCCTGCGCAAGAAGCGGACGAAGCCCTTTGCCTTGTTCTACGCACACAAGGCAGTCCACCCCGACGCCTACCAGGCGGCCGACGGCACGATCGATTTCACCAATGGCGGCTACCGGCCGGCGCCGCGCCATGCCGATCTCTACAAGGGCGCGCACTTTCCGCGCCGTCCGAACGCGATCCCGCCATCCGAAGTCGTGAAGGACAAGCCGGCCTGGACGGAGGCGCACGCGCTGCGGGTCAATCCGGCGTCCAGGAAACTGCTCGATGGCATTCTGGCCGGCACCGACGAGGAGATCCGCCTGCGCGCGGCCATGATGGCCTCGGTCGACGAAAGCATGGGGGACGTGTTCAAGGCGCTTGAGGACACCGGCCAGCTCGACAATACCTTCATCCTATTCCTGGGCGACAACGGCTATTTCTTCGGCGAGCACGGGCTGGGGCCCGAGCGGCGCTTCGCCTACGAGGAAGGCATCAAGTCGCCGTTCCTGATCCGCTACCCGGCGTGGTTCAAGCCGGGCACGGTGAAGGACGATCTGGTTTTGGCGATCGACATCGCCCCGACCGTGCTCGATCTCGCCGGCGCCAGGGTGGCCGACACCGGGCACATTCAGGGTCTGTCGATGCGGCCGCTGGCGGCGGGCAAGTCCAAGGGGGGCGGGCGCGCGGGCTGGCGCAGCTCGTTCATGTGCGAGTATTTCAGCGAGAACGCCATGCCGTGGCTGATCGGCATGAGCTACAAGGCGATCCGTACGCGACGCCACAAGTACATTCACTGGACACAAAAGTCGCTCGATGGCGTGGAGTGCGATGAACTCTACGACCTCAAGAGCGACCCCTACGAAATGCACAACATCGTCGCCAAGCGTTCCGAGCGGATGACGGTGGCTAGGCTGCGCAAACAACTGGCGCAGCTCGTCGCGCAATCGGTCGGACTCTGAGGGAGGCAGTCATGGGAATACTGCGTCGAAGCGTTCTTGCTGGATCGCTCGCCCTGCCGCCATTGCTTCATTCTGGCGGGGCGCGCGCCCAGCAATGGCCCACGCGCACGATCCGCATGCTCTGTCCGTACGCTCCGGGTGCCACCGGCGACATCGGTGCGCGCCTGTACGGCGAAGAGCTGGGCAAGTCGCTTGGCCAGTCGGTCGTGGTCGACAACAAGACCGGGGCCGGCGGCACCATCGCCATGGCCGAGCTCGGCCGTGCCGCTCCCGATGGCTACACGCTGGGGGTCATCGCGCAGGGCCTGCTGGTCTACAACATGGGCCTCTACAAGAATCCGGGTTACGACCCGTTCAAGGACCTGGTCATTCTCTCGATCAGCTTCTCTGTGGCAAACGTCCTGATCGTGCATCCATCCAATCCGGCCAAGACGGTGGCCGACGTGATCGCCCAGGCGAAGGCCAAGAACGGTGCCTACACCTTCTCGTCCGGCGGAGTGGGCACCAGCCACCACATGTCGGGCGTGCTGTTCGAGATGCGTACCGGCGCGAAGATGACCCACGTGCCCTACCGCGCGACACCGGCCGGCATCCAGGCGGTGGTCAACGGCGAGGTCGACATGGGCATGTTCAACATGCCGACCGTCGTGGGCCTGATCCGCGCCGGAAAGCTCAAGGCAATCGCGGTGACGGGCGAGCGGCGCGCCGAACAGTTCCCGGAGCTTCCGACCATGATCGAGGCGGGCTTCAAGGACTTCGTGGTCGACACCTGGCTCGGCTTCGGCGCTCCGGCCGCTTTGCCGCCGCCGCTGGTGACGAAGCTCAATGCCGAGTTCAATCGCATCACGAACGAACCCGAGGTTCGCAAGAAGATGATCGATCAGGGCATGAGCCCGTGGCCGACGCGCACGCCCGCCGAAGCCATGAAATTCCTGCGTCAGGACAGCGACTTCTGGCTGCCGATCATCAAGGCCTCGGGGGCCACGGCCGAGTAGGTTGCCAAACCATCCGGGCGCGCCTATTCCCGCGCCATGGGATACAGAGTCGCCGTCATCGGTGCGACCGGCAACGTCGGTCGCGAAATGCTTCAGATCCTGGCTGAACGGAACTTTCCGGCGGACGAGGTCGTAGCGCTCGCCTCGGCGGGTTCGGCCGGCCGCCAGGTCTCGTTCGGGGAGAACACGGTTCTGAAGGTCCAGGACCTTGCCAAGTTCGACTTCAAGGGCATCGATATCGCGCTGAGCTCACCGGGCGCCAAGGTCTCGGCCGAGCACAGCCCGCGTGCGGCCAAGGCCGGTGCGGTGGTGATCGACAACACGTCGTACTGGCGCATGGATCCCGACGTGCCGCTGGTCGTGCCCGAAGTGAACAAGGACGCGATCAAGGGCTACAAGGCCCGCGGCATCATCGCCAATCCCAACTGTTCGACCATCCAGATGGTGGTGGCGCTGAAGCCGATTCACCAGGCTGCGAAGATCAAGCGCGTGGTGGTTTCGACCTATCAGTCGACGTCCGGCGCCGGCAAGGAGGCGATGGACGAACTCCTGAACCAGACCAAGAGCTTCTTCGTCAACCAGACGCTGGACTCCAAGAAGTTCACGAAGAACATCGCCTTCAACGTCATTCCCCATATCGACGTCTTCATGGAAGACGGCTCGACGAAGGAAGAATGGAAGATGGTGGTCGAGACCAAGAAGATCCTCGATCCCAAGATCAAGGTGCACGCGACCTGTGTGCGCGTCCCGACCTTCATCGGTCACGCCGAGGCGATCAACCTCGAGCTCGAGGAGCCGCTCGACGACGTCGAGGCCCGCCGCGTGCTGGCGGCATCGCCGGGCGTGATGGTGATCGACCGCCGCGAGAACGGCGGTTACATCACGCCGCAGGAGGTCACCGGCCAGGACGCGGTTTTCGTCAGTCGCGTGCGGGTCGATCCGACGGTCGACAACGGCCTGTCGCTCTGGGTCGTCAGCGACAATCTGCGCAAAGGGGCTGCCCTCAACGCCATCCAGATCGCCGAGGAACTGGTCAAAGGCTACATCTAGGGGTGGGTATCCGGCCTGCTCCCAAACTGAGCCGATTGTTTCTCAAGCTCTGAACGTTCAAGATAAGCATTTTAGTACAGGTGCTTAACTGAGAATCTTGATGTAAGATTGGAGACGTGAACGACAGCGGTTCCATCCATCCCCTCCGGCCCGAGTCGCAGGCCTCCAGCGCGCCGACGCCGCTGTTCGCCAACGACGCCGACTCGTTCGTGCAGCAGTTGCGGCTCGCGGCACAGGCCCATCGCGCCGGCCGGCTCGACGAGGCGATCTCTTCCTATATGCGGCTGCTCACGGTGCGGCCCTATCACGCCGAACTGCACAACAATCTCGGCGTGGCGCTGCGGCTGGTCGGCAAGCTCGAAGCCTCGATCTCGCACCATCGCCTTTCGCTCGCCGCCGATCCCGAAAATCCGGCTCTGCATTCCAATCTCGGCAACGCGCTGCGCGCCGCCAACCGGCTCGATGAGGCGGTAAAGCATCACTTTCGCTCGATCGCGCTCAATCGCGACTACGCCGAAGGCTTCTTCAATCTGGCGCTCTGCCTGCGCGACCTCGGCCGACTCGATGAGGCGGTCGGCTGTTTCGGTCGCGCGCTGGCGCTTCATCCCGACAATCGCCGCGCCCGCACCGAACTTGCCATCTCGCTGCTGATGCGCGGCGAACTCGAGACCGGGTTTGCCGCCTACGAAACCCGCAAGCGTCTGCCCGAGACACCGGCGCCGGACTTCAGCCAGCCCGCATGGGATGGCGGCCCGATCGACGGCAAGCGCATCCTGCTCTATCCCGAACAGGGCCTGACCGACGTTCTGCTGTTCGTGCGCTTCGCGCGCGAGCTGAAGCGCCGTGGTGCGATCGTGCTGGTGCTTTGCCAGGCGCTGCTGCGAGACCTGCTGCAGACCGTCGACTTCATCGACGTCGTCGT
>CAWUOG010000199.1:0-5894 GCA_963923875.1 uncultured Alphaproteobacteria bacterium | reverse complement strand
AGCAACTGGGCGGAGCGCCCAAACTGATGAGTCCGAAGGACTTCGCGGTCTTCGCCGCATCGGAGAAAGAGCGCTGGGGAAGCATCATCCGGCGTGCCAACATCAAGCTGGAGTAGGAGAGACCCATGCAAGGATCGCTGCGCGGCAACAAGGGCCCACGTATCCGTCACGTCGTCGAGGAGGGCGCGCCCTTCGAAACGATCACGGTCGACAAGGTGACGCCGGTGATCGGCGCGGAGGTCGGCAACATCGATCTCAGCAAGCCGCTCTCCAACCGCCAGCAGGACGAGATCCATCGCGCGCTGGCCGAGAATTGCGTCCTCTTCTTCCGCGATCAGCACATCTCGCCGGACCAGCACCTGGCATTCGGCCGACTGTTCGGCGACCTGCACGTCCATCCGGCGGCACCGCACGAACCGGGCAAGCCGGAGCTGATGATCATCCATGCCGACAAGGACAGCCCGCGCGCCAACGGCGAAGGCTGGCATTCCGATGTGAGCTGCGACGTCGAGCCGCCGATGGGTTCGATCCTCTATATCAAGCAGTGCCCGCCCAAGGGCGGCGACACGCTGTTCGCCAACATGTACGCCGCCTACGAGGCGCTGTCGGACCGCATGAAGGCCTATCTCGAGGGCCTGACCGCCTTCCATGACGGCGAGTCTGTCTATCGCGGCCTCTACAAGAACTACGGCGTCCAGGACAAGCCGGAGTATCCGCACGCCGAGCATCCGGTGGTGCGCACTCATCCGGTGACGCGCAAGAAGGCGCTCTACGTCAACCGCGGCTTCACGCGCAACCTGATCGGCGTGCCGCGCGACGAGAGCGACGGCATCCTGCGCTATCTCTACGAGCACATGGAGAACCCGCTGTTCCAGTGCCGCTTCCGCTGGCAGGAAAACTCCATCGCCTTCTGGGACAATCGCTGCGTCCAGCACCGCGCCATGTGGGATTACTGGCCGCACACCCGTCACGGCAACCGGGTCACGGTCGCAGGCGACAAACCTTACTGATAGCGGGCCGTTCTGATACAAGCACGGCGTGCTTGTCATCTTCGATTGTGACGGCGTGCTCGTCGACAGCGAGCCGCTGTCGAACACATGCTTTGCCCGTGCGCTCCAGCGCGAGGGCCTCGACTGGTCGGTCGAGGAGACGATGGGGCGCCTGATGGGCCGTTCCATGAAGTCGTGCGTGGAGATCGTCGAGGGCGTCCTGGGCCGCAAGCTGCCGGAAGATTTCGTCGAACGTCTGCAGGTCGAGACGCTTCAGATTTTCAGGGACGCGCCGCTCAGGCCGGTTGCGGGCGTGGCTGCCGCGATCGACGCCATCGAGGCACAGGGCGTCGCGACCTGTGTCGCGAGCTCCGGCGGCTTCGATAAGATGGAAGTCTCCCTCGGAGTCACCGGGCTCGGGCCGCGCTTCGAGGGCCGCATCTTCAGCGCCAGCCAGGTCCGGCGCGGCAAACCGTTCCCCGACCTGTTCCTCAAGGCCGCGATCGAGATGAACGAGCAGCCGTTCGACTGCGTCGTGGTCGAGGATTCGGTGCCAGGTGTGCAGGCGGCGAGGTCCGCCGGCATGCGGGTGCTGGGCTATGTCGGCGCGCCGTACGCCGATCGGGATGCCATGGGCGCGGCGGGGGCATTCCTGTTCGGCGACATGACGCAGCTGCCCGCGCTGGTACAGGGATGACCGCTACCGGCCCGTGGTCGATGGGGAATGGAACCGGCGAGCGCGTCATCGTCGTTGGCGCGGGCATGGCCGGGCTGGTCGCGGCGCGCTTGCTGCACGATTCCGGCTTCAAGGTCACGGTGCTGGAGGCGCGCGACCGTCTGGGCGGGAGAGTGTGGACCGACGATCGTATCGGCGCGCCGGTCGATCTCGGCGGCTCGTGGGTGCACGGCGTCGAAGGCAATCCGTTGGCGCTGTGGTGCGGCAAGCTCGGCATCGAGCTGATCAGTTCCGAAGCCGACCGGCTGCTGATCGACGAGCGCGCCTCGGCGCCGACGCGCGCGGCCCAGCGGCGCAAGGCCTTCATGGGCGCGGCCGCCTTCAATACCGCGATCGCCTTTGCGAGCTGGAAGAGCAAGTTCCTGACGAACGTGCGCGGGCCGCGCTCGGTCTCGGTCAAGGACGCCGTCGAACCGCTGCTGCGCGCCAGGTGGCTGCCGGAAGTCGACCGGCTGGTGGTCGCGACCTATATCGAGATGAGCGAGGGCGTGAACGGTTCCGTCTGGGACCAGCTCTCTGCCGAGGAGTGGTTTCCGACCGAAGGGCTCGACGGCAACGCCCAGCCCAAGGGGGGCTTTCACCGGCTGATCGGCGACGCGGCGCGCGGGCTCGATGTCCGCCTCAACTCGCCTGCAGTTGCGCTCGTCTGGAACGACAAGGGTGTGAACGCGACCCTGAAGAGCGGCGAGCGTATCGATGCCGAGCGCGCCGTCGTCACGTTGCCGGTCGGGCTGCTGCGCGACGGCAGCTTCCGGATCGATCCGGCGCCGCCGCCGGCGCAGCAGCAGGCCATCGGCCGTCTCGGCTACGGCGCCGGCGTGCTGGCCAAGATCTATCTCCGCTTCCCGCATGTCTTCTGGCCGGAGAACTCGAAATGGTTCGGCCGTCTGCCCGAGGCGCCCGACAGGCGCGGCACCTTCAACACGTTCGTCTCTCACACCGAGGAATCCGGCCGGCCGATCCTCCTGAGCTTCGCCAACGGCCACACGGCGGTGCGATACGACCGCCAGCTGAGCGACGAGGAGGTCAAGGATGCGGCACTCGCCTCGCTGCGCCGCATGTTCGGCGACAACAAGGTGCCGGATCCCGAGGCGATGGTATTTCCGCGCTGGCTGAGCGATCCCTGGACGAAGGGCGGTTATTCCTATCCCGCGATCGGCAGTCCACCCGAGGATCACGACGACCATGCCCGGCCGCTGGGCGACCGCGTGTTCTTCGCCGGCGAGGCCACCGAGCCGGTCGAATACGGCACGGTGCATGCGGCGTTGTGGTCGGGCGAACAGTCCGCGGAGGCGATCTTTGCCCGAGCCACGGGCCTGCAGGCCATGAGCGTGCAGCGTCCCTGGTCCGGCGCGCGCCGGGGTGCCGGCCGTCACAATGAGGCGTAGACTGCCGCCATGACGCTCAACACCGTCTTCTTCATTCTCGTCATCATCTCGGGCCTTGCGACCCTCGGCGTTCTCTTCGCCGGCCTGATCAGCATGGCCAAGGGGCCGACCGACAGCATCGAGCGCGCACGCGGCAGCAACAAGCTGATGTGGTGGCGCGTGCGCCTGCAGCTCCTGACCCTGGTGATGATCCTGCTGTGGTGGATGACCAAGAGCTGAGCCCCGAGAGACGGACACATGGTCAAGCTGACACGAATCTATACGAAGGGCGGCGACAAGGGGAAAACCTCGCTCGGCCGCGGCGAGCGGGTCGCCAAGCACGATGCGCGGGTCGAGGCCTACGGCACGGTCGACGAGGCCAATTCGGTGATCGGTCTGGCGCGTGCGGCGATCGGCGGCGGCGATGCCGACGAGATGCTGGCGCGCATTCAGAACGACCTCTTCGACCTGGGCGCCGATCTCTGCACCGTCATGGGCAAGGCCCGGCGCGGCGAAAAGGCGCTGCGTATCGTGCCGGCGCAGACCAGGCGGCTCGAGCAGGAGATCGACGCGATGAACGCCGAACTCTCGCCGCTCAACTCCTTCGTCCTGCCGGGCGGCAGCCTGGGTTCGGCTTGGCTGCATCTGGCGCGCACCGTATCGCGCCGCGCCGAGCGCAAGATCACCCAGCTCGCGGTCCGGAAGCGGGTGAATCCCGAGGCGATCGCCTACATCAACCGCCTGTCCGACCACCTGTTCGTGCTGGCGCGGCGGCTCAACGGCAACGGATCTTCAGACGTTCTGTGGGTACCTGGCGGCACGAGGCAGTCCCGCTAAGCATTTGATAATTATTGTAAAAATGTTCCGCGCCGCGATTTTGTGCAGTGCGCCATAGCCTTGACATGATCGGCTGAGCAGCCCTACACGAAATCCCCTTCGCCGGGCGGGTGGTCCGGCCGCAACTCACCTATAGGCAAAAACGCGATGAAAGTGCTGGTCGCGGTCAAGCGGGTCATCGACTACAACGTCAAGATCCGCGTCAAGGCCGACAACACGGGCGTCGAGACGGCGAACGTCAAGATGTCCATGAATCCCTTCGATGAGATCGCCGTTGAAGAGGCGATCCGCATGAAAGAGAAGGGCGCCGCGACCGAGATCATCGCCTTCTCCGCCGGCCCCGCGCAGTGCCAGGAAACGATCCGCACCGCGCTCGCCATGGGCGCCGATCGCGGCGTGCTGGTCCAGACCGATGCCGAGCTGCAGCCGCTGGCCGTCGCCAAGCTGATGAAGGCCGTGGTCGACAAGGAGCAGCCCGGCCTGGTGATCGTCGGCAAGCAGGCGATCGACGACGATTCGAACGCTACCGGGCAGATGCTGGCCGCGCTGCTCGGCTGGTCGCAGGGCACCTTCGCCAACAAGCTGAACGTCGCCGACGGCTCGGTCGAGGTGAAGCGCGAGGTCGACGGCGGCCTCGAGAACATCAAGATCAAGATGCCGGCGGTGATCACCACCGACCTGCGCCTCAACGAGCCGCGCTACGCCTCGCTGCCCAACATCATGAAGGCCAAGAAGAAGCCGATCGAGACGCTGGCGCCGGACGCGCTGGGCGTCGACGTCGCGCCGCGGCTGAAGACCCTGAAGGTCGAGGAGCCGCCCAAGCGCAAGGCCGGCATCAAGGTGAAGACCGTCGCCGAACTCGTCGAGAAGCTGAAGAACGAAGCGGGAGTGATCTGACCATGGCCATTCTCGTCGTCGCCGCGCACGACAACAAAGCCGTCCGCGCCAACGTTGCCAACGCCGTCGCCGCCGCCACGCAGATCGGGTCCGACGTGCACGTTCTCGTCGCCGGCCAGAACGCCGGCGATGCCGCCAAGTCCGCCGCAGCCCTTCAGGGCGTGACCAAGGTGCTGCATGCCGAGGACGCGGCCTATGCCAACTGGCTGGCCGAGGACATCGCGCCGCTGGTGGTCAAGCTCGCCGCCAATTACAGCCACGTCGTCATGGCCGCCGACTCGGTCGGCAAGAACATCGCCCCGCGCGTCGCCGCGCTGCTCGATGTCGGCCAGGTCTCCGAGGCGATCAAGGTCGTCTCGCCGGACACCTTCGTGCGCCCGATCTACGCCGGCAACGCGATGGCGACCGTGCAGACCGCCGACAAGATCAAGGTCGTGACCGTCCGTCCGACCAACTTCAAGGCAGTCGCCGCGGGCGGCTCGGCGCCGGTCGAAACGGTCGGCGGCGAGGGTGCCAAGGGCCTGTCTTCCTATGTCGGCGCCGAGCTCTCCAAGAGCGAGCGGCCGGAACTCACCTCGGCCAAGATCGTGGTCTCGGGCGGCCGCGGCATGGGTTCGGGTGAGAACTTCAAGATCATCGAGGCGCTGGCCGACAAGCTGGGCGCCGGCGTCGGCGCCAGCCGCGCCGCGGTCGACGCCGGCTTCGTGCCGAACGACTATCAGGTCGGCCAAACCGGCAAGGTGGTTGCCCCCGATCTCTACATCGCCGTCGGCATCTCCGGCGCGATCCAGCATCTTGCCGGCATGAAGGACAGCAAGACCATCGTCGCGATCAACAAGGACGAGGAAGCGCCGATCTTTCAGGTGGCCGACTACGGCATCGTGGGCGATCTGTTCCAGATCGTGCCGGAGCTGACGGCAGCGGTGGAAAAGAAGTAGCGCGGAGTATCGCGTCATGATCAAGCGCATCGGTGTCATCGGTGCCGGACAGATGGGTTCCGGCATCGCCCACGTTTGTGCCCTCAAGGGCTTCGACATAAGGCTGATGGACGTCGACCAGCCCCATCTC